>NZ_RAWQ01000153.1:0-27055 GCF_003668965.1 Corallococcus sp. AB030 | reverse complement strand
GAGGAGCAGGGGCTCACGCTGCTGGGGCTGGTGGGGCTCGCGGATCCGCCCCGCCCGGAGGCGGTGGAGGCCGTGCGCGCGGCGCGCGACGCCGGGGTGCGCACGGTGATGATCACCGGCGACCACCCGGCCACCGCCCTGGCCATCGCGAAGGAGCTGGGCCTGGTGCGCGAGGGTGAATCGCCCGAGGGCATCGTGCACGCGCGGGCGACCGCGGAGCAGAAGCTCCACATCGTGCGCGGGTGGAAGGCGCGCGGGGAGGTCGTCGCCATGACGGGAGATGGCGTGAACGACGCGCCCGCGCTGCGCGAGGCGCACATCGGCATCGCCATGGGCCGCACCGGCGCGGAGGTCACCCGCGAGGCGTCCGACCTCATCCTCACGGACGACAACTTCGCGAGCATCGTGGCCGCCGTGCGCGAGGGGCGCGGCATCTACGAGAACATCCGCAAGACGCTCGTCTACCTGCTGGCGGGCAACGCCGGCGAATTGGTGCTGATGCTGTGCGCGTCGCTCTTGGGGCTGCCCCTGCCGCTCCTGCCCCTGCACCTGCTCTGGGTGAACCTGGTGACGGACGGGCTGCCGGCGCTCGCGCTGGTGATGGACCCCGTCTCGCCGGACGTCATGCGCCACCCGCCCCGCCGTCCGGAGGCGCCCATGCTGGGACGCCCCGAGTGGGGCGCGGTGCTGGCCACCGGCCTGCTGGATGCCGCCGTCACGCTGGGCACCTTCCTCTGGAGCCTCCAGCGCCTGCCGGTGGAGGAGGCGCGCACGCTGACCTTCACCGTGCTGGTGTGCTGCCAGGTGCTGCGGGCCTTCGCCGCGCGCAGCGTGGACCTGCTCCACTGGGAGGTGGGCGCCTTCGACAACCGGCCGCTGCTCGCGGTGGCGGCCCTCACCCTGGCGCTGCAGGCCGCCCTGCCGGAGGTGCCCGCGCTCGCCGCGTTCTTCTCGCTGGTGCCGCTGGACGCCGCGCACCTCGCGCTCGCCCTGGGGCTGGGGTTCATCCCGGTGAGCGTGCTGGAGCTGCGCAAGCTGCTCTCGCGCGGGATGGCGCGGGCCCGTGCGCGCGCCCCCCGCGGCGGTTGACGCGGGCGGCCTTCCGGACTTTCAGCGGGGGCGCACCTGCTCGGCCCGGACCTCCGTCGCCTCCAGGGGCTCGCCCCGCTCGAAGCGGCGAATGCTTTCGAGCGTGGTGCGGGCGATGGCGCCCAGCGCTTCACGGGTGAGGAAGGCCTGGTGCGCGGTGATGAGCACGTTGGGGAAGGTGAGCAGCCGCGCGAGCACGTCGTCCTGGAGCACCTGTCCGGAGAGGTCCTGGAAGAAGACGCCTTCCTCCTCTTCGTACACGTCCAGCCCGGCGGCCCCCAGGTGGCCCGACTTGAGCGCCGCCAGCAGGGCATGGCTGTCGATGAGCGCCCCCCGGCCGGTGTTGATGAGCATCGCTCCGGGCTTCATCCGCGCGAGCGCCGCCGCGTCGATGAGGTGGCGCGTGCCGGGCGTGAGGGGCAGGTGCAGCGAGAGGATGTCCGCCCGGGCCAGGGCCTCCGGGAGCGCCACGGGCTCCAGGTGCAGTTGCCGCGCATCCTCTTCCTTCAGCTGGGGATCCACCGCGAGCAGCCGGCAGCCGAAGCCGTGGAAGATGCGGGCGGTGGCGCGGCCGATGCGCCCCAGCCCCACCAGGGCCACCGTCTTGCCGTGCAGGTCGAACCCCACCAGCCCGTCCAGCGAGAAGTTCCACTCGCGCACCCGCGCGTAGGCGCGGTGCACCTTGCGGTTGAGCGCGAGCACGAGCGCCGCGGTGTGCTCGGCCACGGACTGCGGTGAGTACTCGGGCACCCGGACGACGGTCATCCCCAGCCGGGCGGCCTCCGCCAGGTCCACGTGGTTGAAGCCCGCCGAGCGCAGCGCCACCAGCCGCGTGCCCCCTTGCGCCAGCGCCTGGAGGCAGGGGCCGTCCAGCCGGTCATTCACGAAGGAGCACACCCCGGGGAAGCCCGCCGCCAGTCCCACCGTCTGGGGCGTCAGGCGGGGCTCGAACCAGGTGAACTCATGGCCGAACGCGGCGTTGGCCTCCTCGAAGGCGGTGCGGTCGAAGCGGTGGGTGTCGAAGAAGGCGATGCGCATGGGCGTGTTCCTTCCGGCGCGCGAAGGCGGCCGCGGGCTCTTCGCCGGACTCTGCATCCGCCATGCGCGGCGGGGACACCGGCCCCGGGGGCCGGGTGGGCGCAAGCGTTGCGCGGTGCACGGGGGCTTTCGTGCAACTCCTGCGGGGCGCGCCACGCAAGGCCCGGGACAAGACTGGCATGCATCCTGTAGAGCAACGGGGGTGGGCCGCGCAGCGTGGGGGGCCCGGGACGCGATACGGGAAATGGAGGACGCTCGATGAATGCCACGCGTGACGAGGCAGGCCAGAGGTTGCGCCAGCGGTGGCGGGCCCTGCTGGAGATGAGGCGCAAGCACCGGGAGCTGCTGCGTGAAGTCACCGGCGCCGGGGCCCCCGAGTGGGTGGACCGCGCGATGGCCCTGGAGGAGACGCGGCTGCTCGACGCGCTCGACGCTCGCGAGGCGCGGGCCCTGGAGGCGCTGGAGCGCGCGTTGGAACACCTTCCGGCGGACGGCCTGCCCCGGTGCGAGGGCTGCGGCGCCGTCATCGAGCCCGAGCGGCTCCATGTCCTGCCCGAGGCCCGGTGCTGCCCCTGGTGCGTGGCGAGCAGACGATGAGTCCGTCTCCCAAGGCCCCGGTCGCCATCGGGTGGTTCGCGCTGGGGTACTTCGCCTGCTACCTGCCCTACAGCGCGCTGACGAAGGCGCTGAGCCTGGGCGCACTGCCGGGGATGAGCGCGGGGCTGCCGGGCTTCGTGCTGCTGCCCTCCACGGCGCTGGCCACGCTCGTGGGGATGTTCACGTACCTGGCGTGGAGCGGCTCCTTCCAGCACGCGGGGCGCCTGCGCTTCGGGCCGGTGAGCCTGCCCTGGCCGGGGCGCTGGACCTTCCTGTCCGGCCTGTGCACCACGGGCATCATCGCCACCACCACGCTGGCGTACACCTTCGACGGCACCTCCATCGTCTTCATGATGCTGCTGATGCGCGGCGGCGTGCTGGTGCTCGCGCCGCTGGTGGACGCGGTGAGCGGCCGGAGCGTCGCGTGGCCTTCGCGTGTCGCGTTGGGGGTGAGCCTGGCGGCGCTGCTCGTCGCGACGGGGCCGGGCGCGGAGCCGCGCCTCTCCCTGGTGGCGGGGCTGGACTGGGCGGTGTACGTCGTCGGCTACTTCGTGCGGCTGCGCTTCATGAGCCGGCTGGCGAAGAACCACGTCCCCGGCGCGCGCGAGCGCTACTTCGTGGAGGAGCAGATGGTGGCCGCGCCCGCGCTCGTCGTCCTGCTCGCGCTGTGGGCCCTGGCGGGCGTGGGGGGCGCGGCGGAGCAGCTGCGCGAGGGCTTCACCGGGATGTTCACACGGCCCACGCTGGCCGTGGAGCTGGCCGTGGGGCTCCTGTCCCAGGGCAGCGGCATCTTCGGTGGACTGGTGCTGCTGGATGCGCGGGAGAACACCTTCACCGTGCCCATCAACCGCGCTTCCAGTGTGTTCGCGGGCGTGGGCGCGACGGCCGTGCTCGCGGCGTGGCTGGGGCTCCCAGGCGTGAGCGTCCGGGAGCTGGCGGGCGCCGCGCTGGTGACGGTGGCCGTCGCGGTGCTCGCGGTGCCGGGCGTGCTCGCGGCGCGGCGCAAGCGCTCCGCCGCCCTGTCACTTCCCCCGGCCTCCTGAAGCCCGCACGGACGAGGACTTCATGCACGCGGACCCCATCACGACCCTGGCGCTGCGGATGCTCCTGTCCCGCCGGAACGCGCTGCGTGCGTCGTGCGCGGCGTTGGCTGCCCGGACGCCCGTGCGGGGAGTGCGACTCCCGCCGCACGAGCTGGCGGAGGTGGAGGCGGCGCTCGAGCGCATCGAGCAGGGCCGCTTCGGAGGTTGCGAGCGGTGTGGGGGCGCCATCGGCCGGCAGCGGCTGCTCGCCGTCCCGGAGGCGCGCTGCTGCCAGGCGTGCGCGGATGCGCGGGCCCGGGACGCGAACGCATGAAGGCCCCGGATTCATCTCTGGTAAGCAGGGGCATGCCCCCGGAACGCATCCTGGTCGTGGATGACGAGGTGAACGCGCGGCGCGCCCTGGCCACCCTCCTCGCGGAGGAGGGGTACGAGGTGCGTGAGGCCGCGGACGGCGCGGAGGCGCTCGCGGCGCTCCCGGACTTCTCACCCTCGCTGGTGCTCACCGACGTGCGGATGCCTCGCATGGACGGCGTCACCCTGCTGCGCCGCGCGAAGGAGGACGGCAGCGACGCGGCCTTCGTGATGATGACGGCGTTCGCCACGGTGGAGGCGGCGGTGGAGGCCATGCGCCTGGGCGCGGAGAGCTACCTCACCAAGCCGCTGGACCTGAACGCCGTGCTCGTCGTGCTGGGCAAGGCGCTGGAGACGCGCCGGCTGAAGCAGGAGACGCGGCAGCTGCGGGAGCGGGTGGCGGAGCGCTTCCGCGTGGGCAACATCATCGGGGACGCGCCCGAGCTCCAGGGCGTGTATTCCCTCATCCACCAGGCGGCCCCCACGCGGGCCACGGTGCTCATCCTGGGGGAGAGCGGCACGGGCAAGGAGCTGGTGGCCCAGGCGCTGCACGAACTCAGCCCGCGCAAGGCGCGCCCCTTCGTGAAGGTGCACTGCGCGGCGCTCAGCGAGGGCCTGCTGGAGAGCGAGCTGTTCGGCCACGAGCGGGGGGCCTTCACCGGCGCCCTGGCGCGCAAGGAGGGCCGCTTCGAGCTGGCGGACGGGGGCACCCTGTTCCTGGACGAGATTGGCGAAATCTCCCCGGCCGTGCAGGTGAAGCTGCTGCGCGTGCTGCAGGGCCGCGAGTTCGAACGCGTGGGCGGCACGCAGACGTTGAAGGTGGACGTGCGCATCGTGGCGGCCACCCATCGCGACCTGGAGGCGGAGGTGGCGGCGGGCCGCTTCCGCGAGGACCTCTACTACCGCCTCAACGTGGTGGCGGTGACGTTGCCGCCCCTGCGCCGGCGCAAGGCGGACATCCCCGCGCTGGTGAGCCACTTCATCGAGCGCTGCAACGCGGCCCATGGCAGGGCCGTGAAGGGGCTGGCGCCCGGCACCCTGGAGGCGCTGATGAGCCACGACTGGCCGGGCAACATCCGCGAGCTGGAGAACGTGGTGGAGCGCGCCGTGGTGCTCGCGCGAGGAGAGGAGCTCACGGCGGACGACCTGCCGCCCGTGCTGCGCGGCCCCCGCCCCAGCGCGGGGAGCGGCGACCGGCTCATCCCCGGCGCGACGCTCGCCGCCATCGAACGCGAGGCCATCCTCCGTACGCTGGAGATGGTGCAGGGCTCCACCACGCGCGCCGCGGAGGTGCTGGGCATCAGCGTGCGGAAGATCCAATACAAGCTCAAGGAGTACGGCGGCGGTGGCACCGGCCCGGACGAGGAGCCGGCCGCCTCCTGAGGCCCCGCGCGCAAGGAAGGGATTCGCCATGGAAGCCAGACCTGAAGGCGTGACGGACGACGTCCTGGAGGAGCTCCAGCGCTACGTGGGCTTCTCCGCCAGCGACGGGGAGGCCCTGCGGGAGCTGCACCCCATCGCCTGCGCGCACTTCGAGCGCATCGCGGACGTCTTCTACCGGCGCATCCTCGAACACCCGGGGGCGCGCAAGGCGCTGGAGGGCGGCGAGAGCCAGGTGGGCCACCTCAAGGTGACCCTCCAGGACTGGATGGGGTCGCTGCTCCTGGGGCCGTGGGACGCGGCCTACTTCGAGCGCCGCTGCCGCATCGGACGGGTGCACGTGCGCATCCACCTGCCGCAGCACTACATGTTCGGCGCCATGAACCTGCTGCGCCAGGAGCTGACGGCGGTGATGGAGGAGTCGCTGCGCGGCGACCCCGACCGGGCCGCCCGCCTGGACCGGGCGCTGGGGAAGATCCTCGACCTGGAGCTCGCCATCATGCTGCACACGTACCGCGAGGACCTGCTGGCCCAGGGGGCCCGGGCCGAGCGGCTGGCGACCTTCGGGCAGCTGGTGGGCTCCATTGGCCACGAGCTGCGCAACCCGCTGGGCGTCATCGAGACGTCGCTCTTCATCCTCAAGGGCCGCCCCGCCGCGAAGGAGGACGCGCGCGTGGCCAAGCACCTGGACCGCATCGGGGAACAGGTGGAGGTCGCCAACCACATCGTCACCAGCCTGCTGGACATGATCCGTTCCCGCCCGCTGGTCCGCGCGCCGCTGCGGCTCGCGGAGGTCTGGGTCTCCGCGCGCGAGGCCGTCGCGCCGCCCGAACACGTGCGCGTGCGCACCGAGGGCCTGGAGGCGCTGCCCTCGCTGGAAGGAGACGCGGTGCAGCTGCGGCAGGTCTTCGTGAACCTGCTGCAGAACGCGGTGCAGGCCCTGGGCGAGCGCGAAGGCGAGGTGTGGCTGACGGCGGACGTCCCGGAGGCCGGGGTACGGCGGATCCGCCTGGTGTTGGAGGACAGCGGCCCGGGCCTGGACCCTTCCATCCGCGCGCGCGTCTTCGAGCCATTGATGACCACGAAGGCGCGCGGGCTGGGGCTGGGGCTGGCGCTCGTGCGGCGCATCCTGGAAAGGCATGGAGGTGGCATCGCGTACGCTCCCGCCGAAGCCGGAGCCGGGCCGGGCGGGGCCCGCTTCGTGGTGGAGCTTCCCCTGACGCTGGAGCCTTCCTGATGGGCCGCTTCCTGTTGGTGGATGACAACCGGGCCTTCGCGGAGAACCTGGCGGAGATCCTCGAGGACGCAGGCCACTCGGCCACCGTGGTGGACCGGGGTGAGGCCGCGCTCCAGGCCGCGCGCGAGGAGCGCTACGACGTGCTCATCACCGACATGCGCATGGCTGGAATGAGCGGCGCCGCGCTGGTGCACCACCTGCGTCAACGGGACCCGGGGCTCGCGGCCATCGTCATCACCGCGCACCCCGGGGAGGCCGAGCTCGCGCGAGCTCGCGCGGAGGGCGTGCTCGCGGTGCTGCCCAAGCCGGTGCCGGTGCCCGCGCTGGTGGAGCTGCTCACGCGGGCCCGCCGCGACGGACTCGTCGTGCTGGTGGAGGACGACGTTCGCCTCGCGGACAACCTCACGGAGGTGCTGCGCGAGCGCGGCTTCACGGCCGTGGTCGCGCACTCGGTGCCGGACGTGGTGGGCCTGGAGCCCGTCCGCCCCTTCGCGGCGCTCGTGGACCTGCGCGTGCCGGGCGGCCCTGACGGCGAGGCGCTGCGCCGCGTACAGGAGCGCTTCCCTGGCACCACTCCCTTCGTCGTCACGGCCTATCCGGAGGCGCTGCCCGCGGACTTCGAGGGCCGGCTGGTCCGCAAACCCTTCGACACAGGGGCGCTGCTCGCGGAGCTGGAGCAGGTGCACGGAGGCCGCGCGTGACGGGGCCGGGGAGCGCGGGGGAGCGTCCCCGGGTGCTGGTGGTGGATGACAACGCGGCGTTCCTGGACAACATGCGGGAGCTGCTGGAGGACCAGGGCTACGTCGTCTCCAGCGCGACGAGCTGCGCGGGGGCGCTGGAGCGGGCGCCGGCGGGCTTCGACGTGGCGCTGGTGGACGTCCGGCTGCCGGACGGAGAGGGCACGTGGCTCGCTCCCCGGCTCAAGGCGCTGGTGCCGGACGGGGAGGTGGTGCTGCTCACCGGCCTGGGCATGCTGGAGGCCGCGGTGGCCGCGGTGCACGCGGGCGCGTGCGCGTACCTGCTCAAGCCCTGCGCCACGCCGGAGCTGCTGGTGACCCTGGAGCAGGCGCTGCGCCAGGTGCGGCTGCACCGTGAGAAGCGGGCGCTGGCCCGGCGCGCGCAGGTGACGGAGAAGCTGGCCGCGGTGGGCACGCTGACCGCGGGCCTGACGCATGAAATCCGCAACCCCCTCAACGCCGCCGCCCTGCAGCTCACCGTCCTGGAGCGGCGGGTGCGCAGGCTGGAGGAGTCCGTTCAGGGGCCGCTCCTGGAGCCGCTGCTGCTGGTGCGGGATGAAATCCGCCGCCTGGATCACATCCTCGAGGACTTCCTCCAGTTCGCCCGTCCCCGCGAGTTCAAGTCGGGCGCCGTGGCGGTGGCGCCGCTGTTCGAGCGGGTGAGCAGCCTCCTGGCCTGGCAGGCCGAGCAGCGCGGCGTGACGCTGGAGGTGGAGCCGCCGGGCGCGTTGGAGGCGTGGGGGGAGGAGGAGCGGCTGCGGCAGGTGCTGCTGAACCTGGCGCTCAACGCGCTGGAGGCGACGCCGCAGGGAGGCCGGGTGCGCTTCAGCTCGAGCGCGCGGGGAGGGGAGGTGGCGCTCTTCGTGGACGACAGCGGGCCCGGCGTGCCGGTGGAGGCGCAGGGGAGGCTCTTCGAGCCCTTCTTCACGACGAAGGCGAGCGGCAGCGGGCTGGGGCTCTCCATCGTGCACGCCATCGTCACCCAGCACGGCGGCACCCTCCAGGTGGAGGAGGGGCCGTTGGGGGGCGCGCGCTTCACCTTGCGGTTGCCTGGAGCACCGGGGACGGAGGCGGGATGAGGCCCAGGACGCCCCCATTCCGTCAGGCTTCTACGCGGGCAGCGAGCCCTGGCCGGTGGCCAGCGTGTTCATGAAGGACTTCACCTTCTGCACGTAGGTGGCGTCGCCGGTGCCGGCGGGGATGGCGTCCGGGTTGCTCTTGTCCACGCCGTTGGGGCCGGAGTTGTAGGCGCGCAGGGCCAGCTCATCGCTGCCGAACTGCTCCTTCATGTCCTTCATGTAGAAGGCGCCCGCCAGGATGTTGGTCTCCGGGTCGGAGAGGTCCTTGCCCTGGAGCTCCGGGTGCTTCGCCTGCAGCTCCCCGTAGGTGTTGGGGTTGACCTGCATCAGGCCGGTGTCCGTCAGGCCGTTGCCGCCGTTGGTGGTGACGGCGTCCAGGTTGCCGCGCGACTCCTGCCAGATTTGCGCGGCCAGCATCTCCGCCGGCATGCCCGTCTTGGCGGCGGCGGACTCGATGGCGCCGCGGAACTTCTCCAGCCCCGCGGGCAGGTTGCCGCCCAGCTTCGAGCCACCCGAGGACGAAGTCGTGGGCCCCACCACGCCGGTGTTGCCGTTGGACGCCTGCGACTGCGAAGCCGACGGGCCCACGACGCCGGTGTTGCCGTTGAGCGCCACGGGAGGACGCGACGTGTCCTGCGGCGTGAAGCTGCTGTCGGAGAAGGACTGCGAACCCGTGCCGCACTTCCCGCCCGAGGCGCCCTGCGCACCCTGGGCCCCGGAGACACCCTGGAGCGCCTGCGCGCCGCCCGGCACGGCCTGCGCCACCAACTGCACGATGGACGTCAGCGCGGACAGCGTGTCCTGCAGCAGCTTGCCCAGCTCCGCGCCCTTGCCAGCGCCGATGTCGAAGCCGTCCTTCTGGAACGCCGCGAGCCCCGGCGAGCCCGGCTTCTGGCTGGAGGAGAACCCGTCCACACCACCCGGACGACCCGCGAGGCGGGGGGAGGCGGCGTCCTGCACCGGCAGGCGGGACACGGAAGCGGAGGTGCTGCGGAGGGGCGAGATGGCCATGGCGGGGGACCTCGAAAGGGATTGGGTTCGGGTGAAGCGATGCAGGACCCCATAGCAGCCGGTGTGCCAGCCCCCCAGGGACGGGGCGGCCGCGGGCAACCCACGGATTTCACGGGCAACGCGAAGGGGCGCTGGAGCCCGTGTGGGGCCCGTGCCTGGTGACTCCCGTCACCGGCCCGATGGCCTCCGTCATCATCCGAACCCACCGTCATCCGTGGAATGACAGCGGGCAGTGCGTCGTGCAGAACGCTCCCATGGCCGACATCACCCACCGCACCGTCCGGACGAATGGCATCCACCTGCGCATCAGCGAGGCCGGCCAGGGCCCGCTGGTCCTGCTCCTCCATGGCTGGCCGGAGTCCGCGTACTCGTGGCGCCACCAGCTCCGGGCGCTCGCGGACGCCGGCTACCACGCGGTCGCGCCTGACGTTCGCGGCTACGGCCAGAGCGACCGGCCTGAACCCATCGAGGCCTACAGCATGAAGCAGCTGGTGGCGGACTTCGTGGGCCTGCTCGATGCGCTGGGCGAGAAGACCGCGGTGGTGGTGGGCCACGACTGGGGCTCGGCGATGGCGTGGAATTGCGCCGCGCTGCACCCGGACCGCTTCCGCGCCGTCGTGGGCATGAGCGTGCCGCACCTGGGCCGCACGCCCATGCCGCCGACCCAGCTCTTCCGGCACGTGTTCGGGGACAAGTGGTTCTACATCCTCTACTTCCAGGAGCCGGGCATCGCCGAGGCGGAGCTCGAAGCGGACATCCCGAGGACGCTCCGCATCACCCTGGGAGGCACCCCCGGCTTCGACACGCAGGCCGAGGCCGTGAAGTCGCGCCGCCAGGGTGACGGCTTCCTCACCGGCCTCCAGGTGCCGGATCCGCTGCCCGCGTGGCTCACGGAGGCGGACCTCGCGCACCTCGCGAAGGAGCTGGAACACAGCGGCTTCCGCGGCGGGCTCAATCGCTACCGGAACATGGACCGCGACTGGGAGGAGCTGCCCGAGCTGGCGACGGTCATCATCCAGCAGCCCGCCCTGTTCATCACCGGGGAGAAGGACCCGGGCCGCGCCTTCGCTCCGCTGGAACCCATGAAGGCCCTGGTGCCGCGGCTCCAGGACGTGCTCGTCATCCCAGGCGCGGGCCACTGGATTCAGCAGGAGCGCCCCGCGGAGGTGAACGCCGCGCTGCTGGCGTTCCTGAAGTCACTGCCCGCGTGAATCCCCGTGCCGGGGCAGGCGCACGGTGAACGTGGTGCCTTCCCTGGGGGTGGAGGCGACGTCGACGGTGCCGCCGTGGGCGTCCACCAACTGCTTCACGATGTAGAGCCCCAGGCCCACGCTGCGGCCGGTGGAGCCCACCTCCGACGTCGCGCGCTGGAGGGGTTCGAAGATGCCGGGCAGCTTCTCCTGGGGAATGGGCGTGCCCTGGTTGTGGACGGACAGGCACACCCATCCGTCCTCCCCCCGGGTCGTCACCTGCACCGGGCTGGCTTCGGGGCTGTACTTGATGGCGTTGGTGACCAGGTTCTGCACCACCTGGGCAATCCGCTCGGAGTCCCACTCTCCGGTCGCGTCGCCCCGCTCCTGCACGCGCAGGGTGCGGCCTGGGTGCGCCGCATCCACCTGATCCAGCACCTGCCGGGCCACCTGGTGCAGGTTGGACGCTCGGGGCGCGATGGGGATGCCCGTGCCCAGCCGGGCCTGGGTGAAGTCGAGCAGGTCGCTCACGAGCCGCACCGCGCGGTGTACGGCGGACTGGATGCGCAGCACGGACTGGGCGGTGCGCGCGTCGAGCTCGTCGCGGCGGGCCATGGCGCTCACCGTCAGGTGGATGGCGTTGAGCGGGGTGCGCAGGTCATGGCTGACGATGCCGATGAGCTGCTGCTCGAAGTCGACGCGGTCCTGGAGTTGCTGGGCCAGGACGGCCGCGCGCTGGTGCGACCTCACCGCGTCCGTGGCGTCCCAGGCCACCGCCATGAAACCCTCGACGGCGCCGGCCATGTCCCGCATGGGCACGTGCGTGAAGTTGAAGTAGCGCTCCACCCGCTCGCCCGTCTCCGGGCGGGTGAACTCGAAGCGCTCCTCCGTGAAGACCCGGGACTCCCCCGTCTGGAAGACGGGGTCGCAGGACTTCTCGATGATGGACGGCCCCAGCTCCTCGGGCAGCACTTCTATCAGGGGCCTGCCGAGCAGCTCCCTGCACCTTCGCTCCCAGAAGCGGCACTGGACGGGGTTGGCGAACTGGATGACGTGGTGGGGGCCCCGGAAGATGGCGATGCCCACCGGGGCCTGATCGAAGATGGCGTAGAGCTTGCGGCGCTCCGCCTCCGCTTCGGCACGTGACGCCCGCTCCCGGGCAAGCAGCGCCGCGCGTTCCTCCTCCGCCTGCTTGCGCGCGGTGATGTCGAAGAAGGAGCTGACCGCACCCACGACGCGACCATCGGGCGTGCGGAGGGGCCGGGCATTGACCGACAGCCAGATGCGGCTGCCTCCCGTCTGGTGGATGCCAATCACGTCGCCAGACACGTTCTCGCCCAGGCGAAGCGCGCGCATGTGGGGATGCTCCTCGCCAGGATACGGGCTGCCGTCCTCCCGGATGGCCTCCCAACGGGGGGCGAAGGGGGTGCGGCCCTGCAAGCGGTTTGCGGGCAGGCCCAGCCGCTGCTCCGCGGCGGCGTTGGCGAAGCGGATGGTCCCGTGCTCGTCGTGCAGGGTGACGCCCTCGTCCAGCGAGGCGAGGATGGCGCTCAGCCGCGCCTCGCTCTGCCGCAGCGCCTCCTCCGCCAGCTTGCGCTCGGTGACGTCCTGCGTGACCTTCACGAACCCGCAGGGCTGGCCCACGTCATCGCGCAAGAGCCACAGGTCTATGTCCGCGATGAAGAGGCTCCCGTCCTTGCGCTGCCGGGGCTCCTCGCCCTGGTAGTGCCCCGTTTCGAAGGCCTCCTTCAGCTCCGTTTCTGGACGCCCCTGCTGGCGGTAGTCCTCGGGGAAGAGCATGCGGAAGTGCTGGCCCAGGACCTCCCCGGCGCGCCAGCCCTTGATGTGCTCGGCGCCCGGGTTCCAGCTGATGATGTGCCCTTGCAGGTCGATGCCGAAGATGGCGCGGTCCTTCGCGCTCTGGACCAGGAAGCGGAAGAGCACATCCGTGTTCTGGCCTGCGTGCGTGCACTCCATGCGTGCCACGGTTCCTCCAGGTCGTGAAACACGCGAGCTGTGAGACACCGTTCCCCGCGGCACAGGGAGCGGACGCGCCGGGCCCCGGCCGGAGCGCTGGTGTCAGGCGAAGGCCACCCAGGCCGCGACGGCGATCATGCAGGCGCCGAAGGTCCAGCCCTGGATGCGCAGGGCACGTTCGGAGTGGAAGCGCCCCAGGATGAGCTTCCCGCCGTAGATCCACGGGAAGTGGCACGCCAGGCAGACGACGAGGAAGGCAGCGGTGAGCTGCGCCGTCTGGGAGAACATCCCCCGGGCGGAGTCGAGGAACTGGGAGAACATCACCAGGATCATCGAGTGGATCTTCGGGTTGAGCGCGACCGCGAGCAGCCCCTCCCCGAACCCCAGGCGCGTTCTTACGTCGCTCGCCTCCCCGGAGGTGGCCGAGGCGCGGAAGAAGCCCCACGCGAGGTAGAGCAGGTACACGACGCTGCCCCAGCGCAGGACCTGGTGCAGCGCGGGCAGCCCTTGCAGCACCCGCCCCAGGCCGATGCCGTAGAGGAGGCACAGCGCGACGTTGGCCGCCTCGAAGCCCATCCAGAAGGGCAGCGTGCCCCGGACGCCGAAGCGGCCTCCGGCGGTGGCGAGCACCGTGTTGCCCGGCCCGGGGCTCACCACCATGGGCACCGTGTAGCCCAGGAACAACACCCACACCTCGGCGGAAATCATGACGGGGCACCTCGCGGGCGCGGCGCGTCCATCGCGCCTTGTCACCGCGGGGGACAGACAGACTCCACTTCGGAGCGCCGACCCAGCGAGCTATCCTCGCGCGCTCGATAAAAGGGGCTCATCGAGCATGCGCCGCATTCCACCGCTGGGTGCCCTCCGTGCCTTCGAGGCAGGAGCGCGACACCTGAGCTTCACCCGCGCCGCCACGGAGCTGCGGGTCACCCAGGCCGCCATCAGCCATCAGGTGCGGCAGCTGGAGGACTGGCTCGGTGTCTCCCTGTTCGAGCGCCGGGGCCACGCGCTGACGCTGACGGCGAGGGGCGCCGAGTACCTGCGCGAGCTGACGCCCGTGTTCGAGCGCATGTCCGAGGCGACCACGCGGCTGGACGCGCGCGAGCAGGGACCGCTGCGGCTCACGGTGCTGCCCTCCGTCGCGGCGTGTTGGTTGTTGCCGCGCCTGGAGCGCTTCCGGAAGCAGCATCCGGACATCGAGCTGCACGTGAACAGCTCCGAGGCGCTCTGGGACTTCCTCGACGACCGCTTCGACGTGGGCATCCGCTCCGGGCTGGGCCGGTGGACGGGGCTCAAGGCGGAGCAGCTCGCGTCCGAAAGGCTCGCGCCCGTGTGCACCCCGGCGCTGGCGAAGCGGCTCCGCGCGCCTGGGGACCTGGGCAAGGTCCGGTTGCTCCACGACTCGCCCAAGGATGGCTGGAGGCGCTGGTTGGATGCCGCAGGGGTGTCAGGCGTGGACGCGGACCGGGGCCCGGTGTTCAACGACGCCGGGCTGGCGCTCCAGGCCGCCCGGCTCGGAGATGGCGTGGCGCTGGGGCGATTGATGCTCGCGGCGGATGACCTGGAGGCGGGCCGGCTGGTCCAACCCTTCAAGGCGGTCCTCCCCAACGACTTCAGCTACTGGCTCGTGCACCCGCGTCCCCTGACGGGCCGGCGGGACGTGGCGGCGTTCAAGGCCTGGGTGCTCGAAGAAGCCCGGCGCTGACCGCGCTTCGCGCGTGGCGCGAACCGTGGGCGGACGTGGCGCGGTGTACCTCCACGGAGTCCATGTGTATTGCCATTCAATCGGAATCCTGTGGCGGCGGTGTGCATTCGCCGTGAAAGGTGATTATTCGTGTAACCGAGGCTTTTCTATTTTTATCTGCAATCGCAGAGTGCCCGTGCGTCAAACCCAGACCCGGAGAAAACACCATGCGGATGCAATGGATTGCGCTGGTTGTCGCGTTGGGAGTTGTCGCCTGCGGCGGGAGTTTCGAACCGGGGGAGGCGGACACGTGGGGAACGCATGAATCGGGGCTCACCCTCACCACGGAGGACCAGGTCGTGGCCCGGCTGCCCGCGAGCACGGGGGCGGGCTATGGCTACGGTGAGTACCTGCCTCCGGGTTACCTGACGTCCACCACGTCCTATCCGGTCATCATCCACCTGAACGGTGCTGGCGAGTTCGGCACGTCTCCGACGGAGGCGCACCTGTTGGAGTTCGTGACGCGCCATGGGGCGCTGAAGAACATCCACAAGACGGCCCAGGGCAAGGCGTACTTCGGACAGAACCAGGTGATGGTCTTCACGCCGCGAGCGCCGACGAACTGGCAGCCGGCGGCGATCGACGCGTTCATCAGCTTCATCGTGGCGAACTACCGCGTGGACACGACGCGCATCTACCTGACGGGTATCAGCTTCGGTGGCTACGGCGCCTGGCAGTACGCGTACACGTACGGGAGCCGTCTGGCCGCGCTGGCGCCCATGGCCACCAACATCGGCGCGCCGGGGCCCACCCTCACCCAGCTGAAGAACGTGCCGGTGTGGGCGGTGCACTCGTTCGCGGACGGCAGCTCGCTGTCGGCGGAGACGTCCTGGCTGATGAGCGTGACGAAGAACTACGGCCTGTTTCAGTCGGTCCAGGTGACGTCACCGACCCAGAAGGTGACTTACCTGTTCCCGGGCGCCAGCAGCCCCGTGTGGACGTTGCAGACCGGCGTGGTGGCCACCGGGAACGACATCGCGCGTCTCACCGTGCTGCCCGGCGGCGTGCACGACTGCTGGACGCAGCAGTATGACAACTACGCGTTCTGGGATTGGCTCCTCGCCCAGCATCGCTAATTCTTCCGGGTCGCGGCCGCGAGGATGTATCGGGGCAGCAATTCCTCGCGGACCCGCTTCCACAGCGCGAACTGGCCGTAGTTGGCGCCGGTGAAGGCCACGGCCAGGTCGAGCTCGGGAATGACCATGACGTACTGCCCGCCGTTGCCGCCTGCTTCGTACTCCGCGTAGACGCGGTCGCCGACCTTCAGCTCGTGCCGCCACCACGCGTAGCCGTAGGTCCTGCCGGGGCTCATCTCCGCGTGGCGGGCCGTGGAACGCTCCACCCAGCGCCGGCTGATGACCCGCCGTCCGTTCCAGACGCCGCCGGACAGATACAGCTGTCCGAGCTTCAGCGCGTCTCGGGGGCGCAGGTAGAGCCCACCACCCAGGTATGCGTCGCCGTCGGGTGAGAGGTTGATGTGGTGGCGTCGCATCTGGAGCGGGGTTGCGACGGTGCGCTCGAAGAGTTCCGGCAGCCAGGTGCCCGTGGCTTCGTGCAGGACGGCGCCCAGCAGGTGGATGCCCGCGGAGCAATACACGGCGGTGTCTTCGCCGGGCTCGCGGGCCATGGGCAGGTTCAGCGTGTATGTGTACCAACCGGAGGGTTGGTCCTGGACGGTGTTCTCGTTGCCAGGGGAGCTGTCGTCGTTGTCGTCGCACGCGAGCCCCGACGTCATGGTCATCAGGTGTTCCACCGTGATGCGCGCCTTGCGCGGGTCCTGCGAGGCCAGGGCGGTGCCGCCAGGGAGGAGCGGGTACACGGGTGACTCCGGCCGCAGCTTCGCGCCCTGGTCGATGGCGGCGCCCACCAGCAGGGGCGCGAAGGTCTTCGAGGCGGAGCGCAGGTCGTGCGGGCGCTCCGAATCCTGTCCATGGAAGTACTCCTCGACGACGAGCTTCCCGTGGCGCGCGATGAGCAGGCCTTCGATGAGCGGCGTGGACGTGGGGCCCGGTGTCGTGTCGAGGATGCCCTGCACCAGCGCGCGGATGGGCGCTTCATCCATGCCGACGTCCGCGAGGGACGCCGTCGTCCAGCCGTCGCCGTCGGCGATGGGTTTGCGGTAGGTGTAGACGGGTTCGGCGGGCGTGCGGGGCTGGAGGCCCACGGCCTGGTCGCGTTCGAGGCGAGTGAGGTCGAGCGTGCCCAGGAAGAGGACGTTCAACGACAGCTTCCCGGCGTCGGCGTCATACGTGCCGGTGAAGCGCATCCCGCCGGGCCGGGTCTCCACGAGAGAGACGGCGCCGTCCTTCAGGGAGACGCGGAAGGTGCCTTGTCGTCCGAGGTTCTTCTCCGGGTTGCGGATGAAGGCGTGGATGGCGCCGTCCGGCATCTCCTGGATGACGAAGTAGAGCGTGAAGCGATCCTCCAGGGGCGCGACCCTGCCGCGCCACACGTCCTTCTGGAGGAGGCGCAGCTCCATGGGCGTGGCGTAGCGGACGCCGCCCACGAGGATGCGCGGTTGAATCCAATGCCCGGTGATGCGTTTCCCATCGGGTGAAAGCGACCCGCGGAAGTCACCCTGGCCCCCAGGGAGCGTGAACGTCAGGGACTGCTTGTCCAGGACGCCGGTGGCGGTGAAGCCTCCAATGGATGCACGCCAGCCGCCCGGGTCGCGGAAGAGGGTGAGCTCGCCCCGGACCTCGGGTCCATAGGTGCGCTCTCCGCCCCAGGTGCCGACCAACGCCTTCGCGGGGTCCGCGCCCTGGGCCAGGGCCACTCCCTGGGAGAGAGTGGCCAGGAGGAGTGACAGCCTCAGGAGGGACGGGCGCATGCGGAGGGCTCGCGGTGTCGGGGCAGGAGGGCGCTTGCCCTACGGGTGAATGCGCACCCGATTGCAGGAGCTGGAGCTCAGTCCTGCGCCGTGGGACGGACAATCACCTCGCCCACGTCCACGTCGGCAGGCTGCTCGATGGCGAAGGCCATGGCCCGGGCAATCGCATCCGGCGAAATCGCGAGCCTGTCCCGGACCTCCTCGAACCGGGCCCGGAGCTCCGGATTCTTCACGTGCTCGAGGAAGTTCGTCCGGGTCATCCCTGGCGAGATGACCGTCACCCGCAGCTTGGGGCCCGCTTCCTGGCGCAGGCCTTCGGAGATGGCTCGCACGGCGAACTTCGTCCCGGCGTAGACCGCCTGGCCGGGCACGATCCGGTGCGCAGACGTCGACGCCGTGTTGATGAAGTGTCCGAAGCCCTGCTCGCGGAAGACCGGCAGCGCCGCGGCGATGCCGTACAGCACGCCCTTGATGTTGGTGTCGACCAGCTCTTCCCAGTCGTCGACGCGCAGGTCGTCCAACCGAGAGGTCGCCAGGCTGCCCGCGTTGTTGATGAGCACGTCCAGCCTGCCAAACCGCTCACGGGCCATGCGGACGAGCCCGGCCACGTCCTCGCGCCGTCTCACGTCCGTGCGTGCGGAGAGGGCTTCTCCTCCCGCCTTCGTGATGCGCTCCACCACGGGTTCCAGCCGCTCCAGCCGGCGTGCGCCGAGGACGACCTTCGCCCCGCGTCCAGCGAGCAGCACCGCCGCTGCTTCGCCAATGCCGCTGCTGGCTCCGGTGATGGCAATGACCTTGTCCTGGATGCCTGACATGACGCCTTCCTGCCCGGCCAGGTGAGGGGAGGGCCGGGCCTGCGATGCAAGACGTAGCCATGCCGGGGCACGCCGGACTTGGACGTTGTTGGCATGGCGTGCAGGTCAACAACGTCCAAGCCAGGAGGGAGGCTCATCATTAGGATCCAACCGTGCCCGCGCTCCCTCACTCCGTCGTGGATGGCCCCCTGTCCATCCAGACCTTCCTGTTCCCGGAGCTGCCGGGCTTGCGACTGGTGCGCTACCGGACCGACGGGCGGCTGCTTCGCTCCGTGAAGGAACGTTTCTCCGTGATGCTGACGCAGCGGGGGCACTCGGAGTGGTGGGGGCGGGGAAAGGTCCGTTCCTCCTCGCCCCGAACGGTCGACCTCAAGCAGATGGGCGAGGTGCACCGCGACCTGCGCCGCGATGGACCGGCCCGGTTCCAGGTCATCGCCTTCGACGAGTCCCTCGTCGCCGAGGCCCGAGAGGCGCTGGGCGCGCCGGCCTCCGCCCGGCTTCGCGAGCTCCAACTCGAAACATCGCGGCCCGCGGCGGCCGACTTCGTGGGCCTCCACGCCGTGCTGGATGCGGGCCTGGAGGGACGCTCCAGCGCGCTCGCGCTCCAGACGGCCCTGGCCGAAGCCCTCTCCTCGCTGGTCGGATGTCTGGAGCATTCAGGCGCAGTGGATCGGCGCTACCGCTGGCCCATCCGGCGCGTGGTGGAGGCCCTGCACGAAGCCATCCCGGAGGGCATCACGCTGGAGGCGCTGGCCCATCAGGTGGGTTGGAACCGCTTCCACCTGTGCCGCGCCTTCCGCGAGGAACTGGGCATGCCTCCACACGCATACCTCACCCACCTGCGCGTCTCGCGAGCTCAGCGGCTGCTGTCACAGGGACTGGCACCCGCGGAGGTCGCGCTCCAGGTCGGGCTCTATGACCAGAGCCTGCTCAACCGGCACTTCAAGCGCATCGTCGGCCTCACCCCGGGGCAGTTCGCGCGCGCCGTGCAGTGAGGCCGCCGTCACGGGCGCTGGGTGCGGCGCTACCGGGAGGGCTCCCGGAAGACGGCTTCGATGTTGTTGCCATCCGGGTCCAGCACGAAGGCGGCGTAGTAGCCGGCGGGATAGCCCGTTTCGACGCCGCGCAGTCCGGGTGGCCCGTTGTCGGTTCCTCCCGCCGCCACCGCTGCCGCGTGGAAGGCGTCGACCTGGGCGCGGCTCGCGGCGGCGAAGGCCGTGTGTTGCTTCACGCCGTGGGGATGGAAGCGGTCGATCCAGAAGATGGGGTAGTCCCGGCCATAGCCAATGCCATCCACCCCGGTGTCCTGGGGAAGCTGCATGGCGCGGCGCAGGCCGAGCGCCCCCAACGCCGCGTCGTAGAAGGCCGCCGAGCGGGCGACGTCCGCGACGCCAATGCCGGTGTGATCAATCATGGCCCTCAGTGTATGGGCGCGAAGCCGCGCTCGCGCATCAGCGCGTCGAGGCTCGCGTCCTTTCCCCGAAACTTCCGGTAGCCCTCGAACGGGTCGAGGGTGTTGCCCACTGAAAGCACGTGCTCGCGCAGCCGGGCGGCCACCTCCGCGTCATAGGCACCTCCGGCTTCCTGGAAGGCCTCGAAGGCATCCGAAGCCAACATGTCCGCCCAGAGATAGCGGTAGTCGCCCGCCGCGTAGGTGTTGCTGGCGAAGACGTGTCCGAAATGGGGCATGCGGAAGCGCATGCCGACCTCCACGGGCGCACCCATCTGGCGGAGCACGTCGCGCTCGAAGGCGTCGGGGTCGATTCGCTTCGCGCCCGCCAGGTGCATCTTCATCTCCACCAGCGCGGAGGTGAGGAAGTCCACGGTGTAGAAGCCCTGGTTGAACGTCGCCGCCTTCTGGATGCGGGCGACGAGCGCCTGGGGCATGGGCTGTCCCGTCGTGTGATGCACCGCGAAGCGGCTCAGCACCTCCGGCGTGGCGAGCCAGTGCTCGAACAGCTTGGAGGGGAACTCCGCATAGTCGCTCACCACGCGGCCACCACCGAGCGATGGGTACGTCACGTCCCCGCTCAGCGTGTGCAGCGCATGGCCGAACTCGTGGAACAGCGTCTGGGCGTCACGCCAGCCGAGCAGCGCGGGGCCTCCCGCCCCCGGCTTCACGAAGGGCATGCTGATGGCCACCAGGGCCGGCACCTCGCCACGGAAGCGCTCCTGGACGCGGTACGTCTCCGTCTGCCCTCCGTTGTATTTGCCCTCACGCGCGTAGGGGTCGAAGTAGAGGAGCCCCCGCTCCCGGCCGCTCTCCCGGTCCTTGACGGCGAAGACGCGCACGTCCGGGTGGAAGACGGGCACGTCCGGCGCGGGCGTGAAGGTGTAGCCGAAGAGCTGGCCCGCCACCCAGAACATGCCCTCGCGCAGGGTCTCCAGATAGAGGTATGGCTTCACCTCGCTGTCGTCGAAGTCATACGCCTGCTTGCGCACCTTCAGACGCGATTGAACGTCCGCCCCGAGTCCTGGAACGCGGCGACGGTGTTCTCGAAGGTGGGGGGCTCCTTCGAGTCCGCGATGGCGGCGACCTCGCTCCGCGCCTGCGCCATGGCGGCTTCGAGCGCTGGAGCGAAGTCCTCCACTCGCGCGCGGTCGAACGGCGGGACGCCTCCATGGGGCCCGGACCAGGGCGCTAGCAGGGCATCCGGCGACGAAGCGGGGGCCGCGAAGGCCGTGCCCGCCAGGAGGACGAGACATGCTGCGATTCTGTGTCGTGGCATGCGGACAGAATACGAGCCAGGATTGAGCGGCATCCATCGAATGGAGTTCGCCCAGGAGCCACGGATGGCCGCACTCGACCGAATTGATCGCGAGATTCTGGAGGCCCTCCAGAACAATGCACGGCTGTCCAACAAGGAATTGGCCGCGAAGGTGGGGCTGGCCCCGTCGTCGTGCCTCGCGCGGGTGAAGCGGCTGGAGGCGGACGGGGTCATCCGCTCCTATCGCGCGGACCTGGATCCACGCTCGCTGGGGCTGGGGCTCCAGGCGCTCATCGCCGTGCAGCTCCGGCTCCACGTGGGCGAGGCCTTCGGCAGCATCGGCGACCACCTGCGCTCGCTGCCGGAGACGGTGGCCGTCTATTGCCTGGGCGGCACGACGGACTTCCTGGTGCACGTCGTGTGTCGGGACACCGAACATCTGCGCGTGCTCACCATCCAGTCCTTCACCAGCCGTCCGGAGGTGAGCCGCATCGAGACGTCGCTGGTGTTCTCCTTCGCGCGCTCGGGGCTGCCGGTCGACCGGGGCGCCTGAACGTCACCGTGCGCCGCCCCCGCCGGGGCTCATGAAGTCCGCATGGGGAGGGGATGAGGTTCTTCTCACGCGCGGGTGGCGAGGGCCGGACATCGCTCTATGCGTCGTGCCGGGACGGAAACGGCCACCGGCTTCGGGGCATTACGCCTCCTTCCTCGCGGTGAGCGGCCCCGGTGGGTGATGGCGGGGACGGTGCTGTCGGGAGGACTGTCCTTCGATGTGGCACGGGAGTGCAGGGTTTTCCAGGGTCGTCACGTTGCTGCTGCTGTGTGGCGGCACCGCGCTGGGGGAGCCACTCACGCTGCGTCTGGCGCTCCTCGAAGCCAGGAGTCAGGCTCCGGCGCTCGCACAGGCCCGGGCGCAGGAAGCCGTGGCCCGCGGGGACGAGGAGGTCGCCCGGACCTTCTCCCCGCTGACCCTGACACTGGGGGGAGGGGGAAATGATCCCCGGTGGACCGTGGGACTGACCCAGAAGCTTCCGGCCCCGGGCGCCCGGGCGGCCCGTGTGCTCGCCGCGGAGTTGACGGCCCGTGGCGCCGCCGACGAGCGCCGCGCGAGCGAGGCCACGGTCCGGGCGGATGCGCGGCGTGCCTACTTCTCATGCGTGCGCGCCCACCAGCTCCTGGAGACCTCCGCGCGCGCACTGGCGCTCGCGCGCGAGTCGGAGGCCGCCGCGGTGCTGCTCTTCGACACCGGCGCGGCTCCGGAACTGGACCTGCTCCAGGCCCGCATCGCCCGAGGCACCGCCGAAGTCCAATGGCTGACCCGCCAGGGTGAGCTCGCCGCCGCCACGGCGGCGCTGGCCCTGCTGCTGGGCCGGCCACCGGGTGCGGCGCTGGAGCCGGTGGACACCTCCCCGCCCGCCCTGCCTTCACTGGAAGCCGTCCTGGCCCGAGGCGCGCAATCCCCCGCCGCCGAGGCACGCCAGGCCGACGTGGCGGCGGCCGAGGCCTCCCTGCGGGCGTCACGTCGGGAACGGTGGCCCGTGCCCACGGTGGGGGTCTCCGTGGAGGCGGATGGCCCCGGGGGACGCAGCACGTATCTTCGCGGCGCGCTCGACCTGGACCTCTCCCTCCCTGGCTTGGGACGCGGAGAGACGGTCCGCGCCGCGGCCTCGCTGGAACTCGCGCGCGCCCGCCAGAACGAGGAGCGGCGTTCCCGGTGGACGGAGCTCGTCTCCAGCCATGCGCGCCTGTCCGCCTCGCTGGCGGGACTCGCTCGCTACTCGGAGGAGATCCTCCCCGCGGTGGAGAAGACGGAGGGCATGGCCCTGGAGTCCTATCGCGTGGGCCGCAGTCCCCGGGTGGCGCTCAACGCCGCGCTCCAGACGGCCACGGAGACGCGGACGCAGGCCATCGAAGCCGCCTTCGCCGCCCAGTCCGCCTTCGCGGACCTCGAACTCGCCGCCGGGATGCCCCTTGATGAGCCCTAGATTCGCGCTGCTCGCCTGTCTCTTCGCCTCTGGCGTGGGGTGCCAGCGGACGCCGCCCGAGGTGGGCCCGCCGCCCCTGCCGCGTGTCCGCGTCGCCCTCGTGGCTCCGGGACGGGCCGTGCGCGAACTTCGCGTCGCGGGCCTGCTGTCGGCGCCGCCCGGGGGCGAGGTCCGGCTCTCACCGCTGGTGCCCGGGCGGCTGTCGCTGCTGCGCGTGGCCGAAGGGGACCGGGTGCGCGCGGGCGAAGTCCTGGCCCAGGTGGACACGCTCAACGCCGCCGCGGAGCTCCAGCAGGCGGAGGCCTCCCTGCGCGAAGCCACCTCCGCGCTCGAGGCCGCGAAGGAGAAGCGTGCGCGCACGGATGTCCTGGCCGAGCACGGGGTCGCGGCCCGTCAGGACGCGGAGCAGGACCGGAACGCGGAGGCCTCCGCCCGCGCCGCGGAGGCCCGGGCCCGGAGCGCCCTGGAGCTGGCGCGGCGGGGCATGGGGCGCACCTCGCTGCAGGCCCCCTTCGACGGAGTCGTGACGGCCATCGGCGTGCGGCAGGGGGAGAGGGTGGAGGGTGCGAATCCCCCCGTGGTCCAGGTCTCGGCGACGGATCCGCTGGAGCTGCGTGCGTTCGTCACCCAGCAGGAGGCCGCGGAGGTCCAACCCGGTCAACGCGCGACCCTCACCGTCGACGGGCTGGACGGTGCCCGCGAGGGCGAGGTCGCCGCGGTGTCCCCTTCCGTGGATCCGCAGAGCGGCAACGTGCTGGTCCGCCTGCGCTTCGCCAACCCGCGCGGGGAGCTGCGCCTGGGCGCGACCGCGCGAGCCCACGTCGTCGTGGCGTCGCTGGGCAGCGCGCTGGCCGTGCCGGCGTCGGCGCTCCTGCCCCAGGAGGATGGGGGCGTCGCGGTCGCGCGGCTCGGGGACGGGCGGGTCCACCGGGTGCCGGTCCACGTCGTCTCCGAGGACCTGGGCGGGGCCGTCGTCCAGGGGCCGCTCGCGGTGGGCGAGCGCGTCGTCGTGGAAGGGGGCTACTCCCTGCCGGATGACGCCGGGGTAGAGGTCCTGAGGTGACGTGGCTGACGCTGCTGCGGCGCAACGCGCCCGGGGTGGTGGTGCTGCTGGCGGCGCTGACGCTGGCGGGAGTGCTCGGCGCGACCCGCCTGCCCGCTGGCCTCTACCCGGAGGTGACCTTCCCGCGAATCGTCGTCGCCGCGACGCTGAATGGCGCCAGCGCGCAGACCCTGCGGTTGTCCGTGACCGGCCCGGTGGAGGAAGCGCTGTCCACGGTCATCGGCGTGCGGCAGGTGCGCTCCCGGACCATCCGCGCGGCCGCGGAGATATCCCTCTGGTTCGACTCGAACGCGGACATGGAGCGGGCCCTGGGGCTCGTCAATGCGCGGCTCGCGGAGGTGCAGAACGCACTGCCCGCGGACGCGACGCTCTCCGCCGAGCGGCTCACCCCGTCGTCCTTTCCCATCCAGACCCTCGCCGTCACCGGGACGGTGGACCCTGCCCTGCTGCGCGAGTTCGCCCTGCGGACGCTGCGTCCCGGCCTGGCGGGCCTCGCCGGAGTGGGGCGCGTGGACGTGGTCGGCGGCGACGTGCGCGAGCTCGGCATCGCCGTGGACGCACAGCGGCTGGAGCAGGCGAAGCTGGACCTGCCCACGCTCGCCACCCAGGTGGGCAGCGCGCTCGTGCTCGAACCGGCGGGCCGGGTGGACGTGCACTACCAGCAGGCGCTGGTGGTGGTGCGGGGGCCGGTGGACTCGCCGGACCGGTTGGCGGCGCTCGTCGTGGGCGGGACGCCCGAGGCGCCCGTGCAGCTGGGCGACGTCGCGCGGATCCAGGAGGGACACGCCGACCGGCTCTCCCTGACGTACGCGAACGGCCGGCCCGCGGTGCTCGTCAACGTGGGCCGGCGACCCGGGGCGGACGCTGTCACCCTGGCGCGGGACATCCAGGCGGAGCTCGACCGGGTGCGAGCGGGACTGCCGCCGGGCATCGACGTCGAGCTCTCCTATGATCAGGCCGGGCTCATCGCCCGGTCCGTGGCCCACGTGCGGGAAGAGGTCATCCTCGGTGGGTTGCTCACGCTCGCGGTCGTGGGCCTCTTCCTGCGCTCCTGGCGGGCGATGACGGCCGCGGCGGTGGTGCTCCCGGCCACCCTGGCGATGACCTTTGGCGCACTCTGGCTCGTGGGCGGGACGCTCAACCTGATGTCGCTGGGCGGGCTGGCGGTGGCCATCGGGCTGGTGGTGGACGACGCCGTGGTCGTGGTGGAGGCGGTGTACCGCCGGGTGGCGGCGGGGACGGAGCGGTGGGCCGCGACCGCGGACGCGCTCCGGGAGATCGCCTGGCCCGTCACCAACTCCACGCTCACCACGGTCGTGGTCTTCGCGCCGCTGTCGCTGCTGCCCGGCGTGTCCGGCCAGTTCTTCACCGCGCTGGCGTTCACGCTGTGCACCGCCGTGTTGTTCTCCCTCGTGCTGGCCGTCACGCTGACGCCGCTGCTGTGCGGGTGGCTGCTCGTTCCTCCCGGCGGCCACCCCGCGCCCGAGCCTGTCATCCCGGGGTTCATGCTCACGCAGTGGCGTGCGCGGCCGGGAGTGCTGGTGGCAGGCGTGGTGCTCCTCACCGTGCTGTTGGCGTTGCTGGGCCGGGGCGTGGGGACGGGGTTCCTGCCGGAGCTGGATGAGGGCGCGTTCGTCGTGGACTACTTCACGCCGACGGGCACCTCGGTCGCGGAGGCGGACCGGCTGGGGCGCGCGCTGGAGGCGGTGGTCGCGGACATCCCCGAGGTCATGGGCACCAGCCGGCGCCTGGGCGCGGAGCTGGGGCCGCCGGCGGCCACCGAGTCCTCGCGTGGCGACCTGACCGTGTCGCTCTCCCCGCGGCGGACGCGCCATGGCCAGGACATCATCGAGGCGACACGCACGCGGGCGGAAGCCGCGCTTCCCGGAGTCCGGCTGGAGTTCGTCGAGCTGCTGCAGGACGTGCTCTCCGACCTGGAAGGCGCGCCGGATCCCGTCGAGGTCAAGCTGCTGGGGCAGGACGTCCAGGTGCTGCGGGATTTCGCGCCCCGCGTCGCCGAGCGGCTGCGGGACATCCCGGGCCTGGCGGACCTGTTCGACGGCGTCACCGGGTGCATTCCGGAGACCCACCTGGATGTGGACCTGGTCCAGGCGGGCCGTCTGGGGTTCACGACGCGGGAGGTGTCGGCGCAGGTCCGGACCGCGCTGTTGGGCGATGTCGTTGGGACGCTCCCCCGCGAGGGCCGGCAGGTGGACGTGCGAGTGCGGCTGCGTGAAGCCGACCGCATGGATCCCCAGGTTCTCCAGCGCCTGCGCCTGCGGACTGCCTCGGGGCAGATGGTTCCACTGACGCAGGTGGCGCGCGTGCGCCAGGAGTGCCAGCCCGCGGAGCTGCTTTCGGACAACCTGCGTCCGCTGGTGGCGGTGACGGGGCGGCTGGAGGGGCGGGACCTGGGCAGCGTCACCGCGGAGGTGGAGGCGCGGCTCGCCACGCTGGAGAAGCCAGCGGGGGTGGAGGTGCGGCTGGGCGGTCAGCGCGAAAGTCAGCGCGAGTCCTTCCAGGCCCTCGTGCTGGTGCTGGCGTTGGCCACGCTGGGGGTCTTCCTGGTGCTGACCTTCCACTTCCGCGGGGTCGTGCTCCCCCTGCTCATCCTGGGCTCGGTCCCCGTGGCGCTCGCGGCGGGCGTCGCCTGTCTGCGGCTCACCGGCACGCCGCTCAACGTCTCCTCGTTGATGGGCTGCATCCTGCTCGTCGGGCTCGTCGTGAAGAACGGCATCCTCCTGCTCGACCGGGCGGAGGAGGGACGCGCCGAAGGAATGGCCGCGGCCGAGGCCGTGGGCCACGCCACCTCCGTGCGTCTGCGTCCCATCCTCATGACGACGCTGGCGACGCTGCTGGGGCTCGTCCCGCTCGCGCTCGGACTGGGTGAGGGGGGCGAGCTGCAACGGCCGCTGGCCATCACCGTGCTGGGGGGCCTGTCCCTGTCCACGTTGACGGTGTTGGTGGGGCTGCCGGCGGCGTATGTGCTGGTGCGCCGTCACACGGCCTCCGCGAAGAGGTGAGGGGGAGTCACCTCGCGGCGCGGCTCCGCGGCCGGCGCTGTAACCTTTTTCCGTCCTCCTTCGTGGTGGCCGTTGGATGCCCGGACTGCGCCGGGCGCCGGGACGGAGGACGGACATGCAGGCGACGAAGGTGGCCGTGGTGGGCGGGGGACTGGGCG
>NZ_RAWQ01000152.1:0-27407 GCF_003668965.1 Corallococcus sp. AB030 | reverse complement strand
GCGGTGGTGGGGGCCTGCGTGAGGAGCGTGAAGAGCAGGGATTCCAGCAACATGGCGTGCGCCTCCGGAGCGGGCACCCGGGGCGCCCGCAGGGTCCATCTATCGCATCCGGACGGACCCCGGGGGACCGGCATTCACCGCTGTGTGGCTTTGACCAGACGCTTCCGCTGCTTCACGCCCAGCAGATAGAAGCGCTCGCGCAGCTCCTGGGCCTCCTCGGGGGACAGGTCCCCGGAGTTCCCCAGGTGCTCGTCCCGCCAGGCGATCGCCCGGGTGATGCTGGCGGACGCCGCCGCGGAGATGTTCAGGCTCTGGCTGAAGCCCTTCATGGGCACCCAGAAGGTGCCGTCCACGCCGTTGAGCACGTCGTCGCTCACGCCGTAGCGCTCGTTGCCGAACACCATGGCGAACTTCGTGTCGAAGCGCAGGCTGTAGAGGCTGGTGGCCCCCTCGCGCAGCGCCGACGCGTAGAGGCTGAAGCCCCGCCCCTTCAGGTGCTCGCGGCACTCCGCGAACGTCTTGTAGAGGTGCACGTCCAACCACTTGTCGCAGCCCTGGGCCACCCGCAGGTTGGGGATGAAGGGCGCTTCCGGGTTGATGACGACGTGCACCTCCTGCACGCCCATGGACTCGCAGGTGCGCAGCACCGCGGCCATGTTGAAGTTGTCCTCCAGCCGGTCGAGCACCACCACGAAGTTGCGCGTGCGCTGGCTGACGACGCGGTCGATCTTCTCCTTCCGCACGTCGAGCAGGAACTGCTCCGGCTCGACGACGTCGCGCTCGAACTTCTCGTAGCGGGGGCCTCCACCAGCCATCGGCTCAGCGCCTCCCGCCGGACTTCTTCGCAGGGGCCTTCCGGGCGGACTTCTTCGCCGGGGCCTTCTTCGCAGGAGCCTTCTTCGCGGCGGCCTTCTTCACCGGCGCCTTGCGCGCGACCTTCTTCGCCACGGGCTTGCGCGAGGACTTCTTCGCGGCGGCCTTCTTGGCCGGAGCCTTCTTCGCGGCGGCCTTCTTCGCCGGAGCCTTCTTCGCGGCGGCCTTCTTCGCCGGAGCCTTCTTCGCCGGAGCCTTCTTCGCGGCGGCCTTCTTCGCCGGAGCCTTCTTCGCGACGGCCTTCTTCGCCGGGGCCTTCTTCGCCGGAGCCTTGGAGGCGGACCTCGTCGTCGGCATCTCGACGTGGATCTTGTCGGTGCGGCCGGTGAAGAGCACCTCCGCCACCGCGTCCATCAGCGACTGCATGCCCTCGCCCGTGGCGCAGGACACCGGGTACACGCGGATGCCCCGGCGGCGCAGCGCCTCCGTGAAGGGCCCCAGGCGGTCGCGGCCCTCCGTCAGGTCCTGCTTGTTGGCGGCCACCACCTGCGGCTTGCCGGCCAGCTCCGCGCTGTACTTCTTCAACTCCGCGTTGAGGATATTGAAGTCGGCCAGCGGCTTGCGGCCCTCGCCCTCGGCGCCCATGTCGATGAGGTGCACCAGCACCTTGCAGCGCTCCACGTGGCGCAGGAACTGGTGGCCCAGGCCCACGCCCTCGCTGGCGCCCTCGATGATGCCGGGGATGTCCGCCATCACGAAGGACAGGCTGTCCTTGTACTGGACCATGCCCAGGTTCGGCACCAGCGTGGTGAACGGGTAGTCCGCCACCTTCGGCCGCGCCCGGCTCACCCGCGAGATGAACGTGCTCTTGCCCGCGTTGGGGAAGCCCAGCAGGCCCACGTCCGCCAGCAGCTTCAGCTCCAGCCGCAGGGTGATCTCCTCACCCTTTCCGCCGTCCTGCGCGAAGCGCGGCGTCTGGCGCGTGGAGGTGGCGAAGTTCATGTTGCCCAGGCCGCCCCGGCCGCCCTTGGCCGCCACGAACTGCTGGCCCGGGTCGCTCAGGTCCACCAGCAGCTCGCCCGTCTGCTCGTTGCGGATCAGCGTGCCCACCGGCACCTGGAGCACCATGTCCTCGGCGCCATGGCCGTTGCAGTCGCTGCCCATGCCGTGCTCGCCGTTCTTGGCACGGTGGTGCTGCTGGTAGCGGTAGTCCAGGAGCGTGGTCAGCTGCGGGTTCGACACGAACACCACGGAGCCGCCATTGCCGCCGTCCCCGCCGTTGGGGCCGCCGCGCTCGATGAACTTCTCACGCCGGAAGGCCACCGCCCCGTTCCCGCCGTCTCCCGCCTTCACATAGATGCGTACTTCGTCGACGAACTTCATGGGGCGAACGCCCTCCTGGAAAAACACAAAGCGGGCCGTCCTCGCATCCACCCGTTCCCAACGGGAACAGAAGGACCGGGAACGACCCGCTCGGTAAGCCGTGCCCTGGGTCGCCCCAGGGCCACTGACTAGGCGCTCGCCTGCTCGGCGGCGGCCGGGTACACGGACACCTTCTTCTTGTCGCGGCCGAGGCGCTCGTACTTCACCACGCCGTCCACCGTCGAGAAGAGGGTGAAGTCGCGACCGAGCTTCACGTTCGTGCCCGGGTGGATGACCGTACCGACCTGGCGCACGAGGATGCTGCCCGCCGAGATCGTCTCACCGCCGTACACCTTCACGCCACGGTACTGCGGGTTGGAATCACGCCCGTTGCGCGAAGAACCCTGACCTTTTTTATGGGCCATGACACCTGCTCCTTGAAGTTCGTGTGGGGAATGCCCGGAAAGGCGATTAGCCGGAGATCGAGGTGACCTTCACCTCGGTGTACGACTGGCGGTGACCACGGCGACGGGTCCAGCCTTCCTTCTCCTTCCGGAAGTGCAGGACGCGGCGGTGCTTGTCCTGCGCCAGCACCTTGCCCACGACCTTCGCGCCCGCCACCGTCGGCTGGCCCACCTTCGGGCTCTCAGAGCCGCCCAGCAGGAGGACCTCGGTGAACGAGACCTCAGCGCCGATATCACCGGAGATCTTCTCGATCCGGACAACGTCGCCCTCGGCGACGCGGTACTGCTTTCCGCCCGTGCGAATGACTGCGTACATCGTCGAACCCCTGTCAGCTTCGGGTTGGTTCAACCCATGGAATCCAACGCGCATTTCGGACGGAGGACCGGCCGGCGCGCTAAAAGACGGCGGGACTTACGAGAATCCTGGGGGGTAGTCAAGGCAGTTGGCGGATCAGCCCGCCTCCAGCCCCCTATTTGCTTTTGAATAGAATTCCCGGAATAAAGTCCACTGGACCGCAACGGAGCGCTCGCTAGGATGCGCGCCGCTTGCTTTCCACCTGTGCCTGTACCTCATCCCTGAGGGGGAGAACCATCATGAAGAAGATCCTGTTCGGTCTGGCCGCCATGGCTTCGCTCACGCTCACCGCCTGCGGTAGCGACTACTGCGATCGCAACGAGGACCTCGCCAAGGACCTGTCCTCCAAGTTCGAGGAGTGTGGCTTCGACACCAGCGCCACCCCGGACGAGCCGACGGACGCGGAGCGCGACGCCTGTAAGGAGGCCCTCGCGGACTGCTCCGACGACGACAAGGAGAAGCTGGACGCGGTCCTGGACTGCATCGACAGCGTCAAGAGCTGCTCCGACAAGTCCACCACCGAGCAGACCCGCATCCTCTCGGACCTCGTGGCCTGCTCCACGAAGGGCGGCACCGTGAGCGCGGCCTGCGCGGCCTCCATCAGCGCGGACTGATCGCCTCATCCCGCGGCGCTCGCCGCGGGCTTCAGGGCCCGGTTCCCTCCCCAGGGAATCGGGCTCTTTCATTTCGGGCACCCGGCAGGCGAGCCCCCAGCGCCCGGTCCACCACCCGGCGGCGCTGCTGGTACTCCCACTCCAGGGGGTCCAGCTCCAGTCCCCGCTCGTAGGACTCCAGGGCCCGCTGGAGCTGGCCGTCGCGCTCCAGCGCGTTGCCGGTGAGGAAGTGCACCCGCGCGGTGCCCACCGCCCGGGGCTGCTCGGCCAGGTACTCCCGGTGAAGCGCGTCCGTCTGGACCGCGGTGAGGCCCGCCTCCAGGCACCGCGCCACGCCCCGGGCATTGCCCAGCCGGGCGTCGTAGCGGGCCCGGCGCAACGGCATGCCCAGGGTGTCGCCCGCGTCCCTCACGCGGATCAGCATGGACTCCAGGCGCGAGCGCTGCCCGCGCGACAGGGGCCGCTGCCGCAGCGCGGACAGGGCGGCCCACAGCTCCCGCGCGCGCTCCCGCGCGGACTCCAGCTCCGCGTCCGGCGAGAGCCCCAGCACCGTGTAGTGGGTGCCCTCCCCCACCAGCTGTCCGCGCCACATGGCCAGGACGCGCTCGGCCTCTGCGTCGTCCGGGAGCTCCCGGGGCGCGGGGAGCGGAGAGGCCGTGGCGCCCGCGAGGTGCTGCTCCACGCGGGCCTTCAGCGCGGCGGACGGCGCGACGAACTGCACGCCGAAGCCCGGGCGCATGCTCCAGGCCTGGGCCTGCTCGGGCGAGACGTGGCGCACCACCTCGCACGTGACGGACAGCGGCCCCGTGGACAGCGGCAGCACCACCTGGACCTGGGCGAACAGCGGGGGCAGCTCCCCCGTCGCGTGCAGGAACACGCCACCGCGCGACAGGTCCGACCCCGTGAAGACCCGGGGCTGCGCGCCCGGCTGCAGCACCACCTGCACGGGCACCGGGAGCGTCTTCCCCCCGGACGCGCCCGGCGGGGCCAGCGGAGGGGTGCGCCGGGGGCCGGTGACGGGAGTTCCCGGGGAGGCCCCTCCCTGCACGGGACGGGGACCGCCCACGGCCGCGCGCGGCGACGGGGGCCTCGTGGCGAGGGCCTGCTCCAACGCGGCCCGCAGCGCGAGCGCGTGGGGGAAGCGTTCCTCCGGCGTCTTCGCCAGCGCGCGCAGCACCACCGCCTCCAGCGCGGGTGGCACCGAAGGGCAGATGGAGCGAAGGGATGGGGGCGTGCGCGTCTGGTGCGCCACGAGCTGGGCGGTGAGCCCCTCGTCGGGGAAGGGCAGCCGCCCGGTGAGCAGCTGGTAGGCGATGACGCCCACCGCGTACAGGTCCGCGCGGCCGTCCAGGCGCCGGCTCAGGGACTGCTCCGGGGCCATGTACTCCGGCGTGCCCACGATGATGCCCGCCACCGTCTCCGGCATGCTCACGTCCACCAGCTTCGCGATGCCGAAGTCGAGCACCTTCACGAACGGCATCCCCCGCCCGCGCTTCACCAGGAAGATGTTGTCCGGCTTCAGGTCGCGGTGGACGATGCCCCGCGCGTGCGCCGCATGCAGCGCGTCACACACCTGCATCAGCATGGGCACCACCGCCCCGGCCGACAGGGGCGTCCCCACCCACGCCGACAGGGGCGCCCCCTCCAGGAACTCCATGATGAGGTACGGCCGGGGCGCCGAGGCGTTGAGGTCGAAGATGCTGACGATGTTCTCGTGCCCGATGAGGTTCACCGCCCGGGCCTCGGCGTGGAAGCGCTGCACCAGCTCCGGGTAGCGCGTCAGGTGTTCGTGCAGCACCTTCACCGCCACGCGGCTGCCAATGGACACGTGCTCCGCCAGGTAGACGGACCCCATGCCTCCCCGGCCCACCCGGCGCACCAGCCGGAAGCTGCCCATCTGGGTCCCCACCAGCGGGTCCACCTCGTCCGCCACGGCCACGGCCGCCGGCGGCTCCACGGCCTTGCCCTGGCCGCCCCCCGCCTCCCGGACGAGCGTGTCGCACGACGTCCCCTCGCCATGTCCCCGCCCGCACGCTGAACACGTGCGCTCGTTCCTCGCGACTTCGGCCATACCGCGCCCCCCTGGCCAATTCCCTGCCCAATCTGCACATCCCGGAAGCCCGGCATCCACTGCCGCCAAGGGTGGGTGTCGCAAAGTGAGGAGGGTCCCCCGCCCTTGGGCCGGGGTGACGGTTGGGCGGCGGACTGCGACGTGTCAGGAAGGTGTCACGCGGATAGGATGCGCGCATGTCCCGCTCGGCCCGACGCATCCCCACCGTGAACCTGTCCCACTACCGCTCCGGCACTCCCGAGGAGCGGGCTCGCTTCGTCCAGGTGTTTGGCGACGCGCTCAAGGAGTTCGGCTTCGTGACCGTGGAGGGCCACGGCGTCGAGGACGCGCTCATCCGCCGCACGTACGCGGACGTGGAGCGCTTCTTCCAGCTGCCGGAGTCCACCAAGACGCGCTACGCGGTGCCGGAGCGTCCGGGGCAGCGGGGCTTCATGGCGTTCGGCCAGGAGCACGCGAAGAACCGCAAGGTGGGGGACCTGAAGGAGTTCTGGCACGTGGGCCGCGAGCTGCCCGTGGGCCACCCGTACCGCGACGACTATGGCGCCAACGTCTGGCCGGAGGAGGTGCCCACCTTCCGTGAGCACACGCTGACGCTCTACCGGGAGCTGGACGACGCGGCGACGGTGATGCTCCAGGCGTTGGCGGACTACCTGGGCATCGCGCGCAACACGTTCAGCGACATGACGGTGGACGGCAACTCCGTGCTGCGGCTCATCCACTACCCGCCGCTGAAGGACCGCTTCATCCCGGGCGCGGTGCGCGCCGCGGAGCACGAGGACATCAACTTCATCACGCTCCTGTGCGAGGGCACGGCCGGCGGCCTGGAGCTGCTCACGCGCGACGGCGAGTGGATTCCGGTGGACACGCTGCGCGGACAGATTGTCGTGGACTCGGGCGACATGCTCAGCCGGGTGATGAACGGCGTCATCCCGTCCACGACGCACCGGGTGGTGAACCCGCCCAGCACGGAGCAGGACACCGTGCGCTACTCGATGCCCTTCTTCGTGCACCCGTTCTCCGACTGCATCCTGAAGCCGCTGCCGCAGACGGAGACGCCGGACAACCCCGCGCGCCACCCGCCCATCACCGCGGACGCGTTCCTCAAGCAGCGCCTGCGCGAGCTGGGCTTCCTCAAGTAGCCCCCGCGAGGGCGAGCAGTTCCTCCATGGACACGCGGAAGTGGCGAGTCCCTTCCGCGCCATGGAGCCAGGGCCCCCGGCCCTTGAGCCACGAGGGCTGCCACGCACGGCCCGTCTCGTCCGTGAGGACGACACGGGTCAGCGGGGCCAGGCGCTGCTCGCCCCGGTAGTACAGCCGGTAGAGCTGGAGCAGCGCCTTGTCGTCGTAACACCCGCCGAACAGCACGTGCGTGTCACTGACGGCGATGGCGCGTGCGCCATGCACCGGGGAGGACCAGACCGTGGAGGGCTCTCCCGGCCTCATGCGCACGAGCGGGAAGTCCGTGTAGCTGTAGAACCAGGTCTCCCGCTCCGAAGCGACGTTGAGCGCGTAGCACTCCAGGATGCTCTGCCCCAGGCCGAGCGCCATCTGCACACCACTCTCCTGCCGCTGCCCCAGCGCATCGAAGCGCTCCAGGCCCTCGGCGCCGACGGGCGACCGTGACCCATCGCCGCCCCGGGTCAGGCTGCCGATGACGCCTTCGTCGAAGTAGCTGACCCAGACCTGTCCGTCGGACGTCGTCTGCACGTCCTCGATGCCGTCCCCCAGGGTCAGCTCCCGCAGCAATGTGCCTTCCGGCGAGTAGACGTGGGCGTTGCGTTCGTATCCCGTCTCCGAGTGGTAACGGCAACGCCCGTTCACGAGCAGCACCTCGCCATCGGGAAGCGGCTGGACGTAGTGGAAGTCCGGGGCACCGCGAGGCAGCGTGAAGCGCTCCCAGGTGTCCCAACCGTCCGCGAAGTGGAGGACCTCGTCGCCCTCCGCGAGCCACCACACGGTGTTGTCGGGTGCCACGCCCAGGGCCTTCACGTTCCGTCCCGCGAGCGCCTCCGCCGCGTCGACGAACGGGTGCACTTCGACGTGGAGTGTCCTCTTCATGCGCATCACGGCCTCCGGGCACGGCCTCGACGGCGGCACTCCCGGAACCTGACGGTCCATCGCCGCGAGGCTCGCGCGGCATGGGGGTGGGTGCCATCCTCGCGGCACCGTGACCACCTCCCTCGACCTGTTCGCCATCCAGCCGCGCGTCACGCTCGACGACTATGCCTCGCAGGAGACGTTCGCCTCGCACCATCGGGCGCTCGCTGCACGGGCGGACGCGCTGCGTCCCCGGGACGCCTCGGGCCGGCCGTTGAACCCCGCGCTCGCTGTCTGGCCGGAGATGGTGGGCGCGGCGCTGGGACTGATGGGGCACCTGTCACGCGTGCGCCGCCGCAAGACGACGAACGGTGCCCTGACGCGCGTGGCTCTCGCGGAGTGGCTCGGCATGTTCCGCACGTGGAGCGCCTTCCATCCACCGACGATGGAGGAGTGTCTCTACGCCACGGTGGCGCCCCGCGTGCACCGCGCGATGTACGAGACCTTCTCCGGCATCGCGCGCGACTTCGGCCTGTGGGTGGTGGCCGGAAGCGCGCTGCTGCCCACGAACCGCCTGGGCCCGGACACCCCTGAGTACGAGCCCGCGGGAGCGCGTACCTTCAACACCAGCTACACGTTCTCACCGGATGGCCACTGCGTGGCCGTCACGCGCAAGGTGAACCTGGTGCCCACGCAGGAGGATGTGCTGCACCTGAGCCCGGGCCGTCCGGAGGACCTGCCGGTGCTGGACACGCCGTTCGGGAAGCTGGGGACGCTCGTCTGCTACGACGGCTTCCGCGAACCCCACACGTCCGGCGAACCCTATTTCGTGCCCTGCGCGCAGTACCTGGACGCGCTGGGCGTGGAGGTGCTCGCGCAGCCCTCCGCCAACGCCTGGAGCTGGGACGCGCCCTGGGCCTTCAACGCGCCCGGGGAGACGCAGCTGCGCAGCGAGCAGTGGTTCAACGAGGGCCTCTTCACGCAGCTGCGCACCCTGAAGCGCGTGCGCTACGCGGTGAACCCGCAGCTCACCGGTGGCTTCTTCGACAACACCTTCGAGGCGCCCTCGCTCATCCTGGAGCGCCGGGGGCCGGACGACGTGCACGTGCTCGCCCAGTCCGCGGATCCACGCGGCGAGGACGTGCTCCACGTCACGGTGTCTCGCTAGCCAGCGGCACGAGCCGCGCGTCATCCTCCAGGACGAACTTGAGCGTGGGGCCACGCTCCTCCGGCTTCCATCCCAGGTCCCGCGCCATCACGATGACCCGCGCCACCAGGTCGGGGCCCACGTCGCGAGTCACGAGTCCGGTCATGTCGCCGTCGTCGACGTGGAGCCACGGATCATCGTGGCGGACACGGACGTGCAACGCCTGCCGGGTGGACTCGGCCCACACGACCGTGAGCAGCCGCCAGCCCGTTCCCTCCGGTGCGTCCCGCCGCCCCCGAAGGCTCCAGCGGTACGAGACACCGTTCACCGTCAGGAGCCGGGCCACGAGCGCCCTACTCGCCCAGCTTCTTCTTGAGCAGCTCGTTGACGAGGCCGGGGTTGCCCTTGCCCTTCATGGCCTTCATCACCTGGCCCACGAAGAAGCCGTACACGCTCTTCTTGCCGGCCTTGTACTTCTCCACCTCGCCCGCGTTCTTCGCGAGGATGTCGTCCACCACCGCCTCCACGGCGCCCACATCACTGACCTGCGCGAGCCCCTTCTCCGCGATGATGTCCGCGGGCTGGCGGCCCGTGCGGAACATCTCCCCGAGCACGTCCTTCCCCGCGTTCGCGGACACCGTGCCCTTCTCCACCGTGGCCAGCAGCTCGCCCAGCTGCGCCGGGGTGAAGCGCAGCGCGGAGATGGGCGTGCCCTCCTCCTTGAGCAGGCGGCTCAGCTCACCCAGGAACCAGTTGGAGAGCTTCTTCGCGTCGGAGACGTGCTTCGCGCAGGCCTCGAAGAAGTCCGCCAGCGGGCGCTCGGCGGTGAGGATGCGCGCGTCGTAGACCGGCAAGCCGTACTCGCTCATGAAGCGCGTGCGCTTCGCACGAGGCAATTCCGGCAGCGACTGCCGCTGCGAGTCCCGCAGCGCGTCCGACACGAGGAGCGGCGGCAGGTCCGGCTCCGGGAAGTAGCGGTAGTCGTGCGCGTCCTCCTTGGAGCGCATGGACCGGGTGACGCCCTTGTTCACGTCCCAGAGGCGCGTCTCCTGGTCCACCTTGCCGCCGGACTCGAGGACGTCCACCTGCCGCGCGGCCTCGTACTCGATGGCCTGCTTGAGGAAGCGGAACGAGTTGAGGTTCTTCAACTCACACCGCTGCCCGTACGTGGTGGAGCCCTTGGGCATCACCGACACGTTGGCGTCGCAGCGGAAGCTGCCTTCCTCCAGGTTGCCGTCGTTGACGCCCAGGTACACCAGCACGTCGCGCAGCACCTTGAGGTACTCCACCGCCTCGTCGGCATCGCGCAGGTCCGGCTCGCTGACGATCTCCATCAGCGGCACGCCCGCGCGGTTCAGGTCCACCAGGCTCTGCCCCGCGGACGCGGCCGCGTCGTGCACGCTCTTGCCCGCGTCCTCCTCCAGGTGGATGCGCCGCACGCGCACCGTCTTCTCACCCGAGGGCGTGTCGATGACCAGCTCGCCCCACTCGCAGATGGGCTGATCGTACTGGGTGATTTGATAGCCCTTGGGCAGGTCCGGATAGAAGTAGTTCTTCCGGCTCCACACGCTCGTGGCCTTCACCGTGCACCCGAGCGCCAGGCCCGTGCGCACCGCGTACTCCACCACGCGCTGGTTGAGCACCGGCAGCACGCCGGGCATGCCCAGGCACACCGGACAGGTGTGGTGGTTGGGCTCGGCGCCGAACGCGGTGGAGCAGCCGCAGAAGATTTTCGACTGCGTGAGCAGCTGCGCGTGGACCTCGAGGCCGATGACCGTCTGGAAGTCGCTCAGGGGCATGGCGGTGTCACCCTTGTGTCGCGCCCGCTAGACGGGGGCGGCGCGGCGGAAGAAGTCGTGCTCGCGCTCGAACGCGCGGGCGATGCGGAGCAGGCGGGCCTCGTCGAAGGGGCGCCCCAACAGCTGCATGCCGATGGGCAGCCCCGCCTGTGTGAAGCCGCACGGCACGGACAGGCCGGGCAGGCCCGCCAGGTTGCACGGCAGCGTGTAGACGTCCATCAGGTACATGGACAGCGGGTCGTCCACCTTCGCGCCCAGCTTGAACGCCGGCACCGGCGACGTGGGCGACACGATGGCGTCCACCTGCTGGAACACCTTCGTGAAGTCCTCGCGGATGAGCGTGCGGACCTTCTGCGCGCGCAGGTAGTACGCGTCGTAGTAGCCGGCGGACAGCGCGTAGGTGCCCAGCATGATGCGGCGCTTCACCTCCGCGCCGAAGCCCTGCCCCCGCGTCTGCGTGTACAGCTCCTTGAGCCCGCGCGCGTCCTTCGCCCGCTGCCCGTAGCGGATGCCGTCGTAGCGGGCCAGGTTGCTGGACGCTTCCGAAGAGGCCAGCAGGTAGTACGTCGCCAGCGCGTACTTCGTGTGCGGCAGGGACACGTCCACCAGCGTCGCGCCCAGCTTCTCCAGCTCCTCCAGCGACGCGCGCAGCGTGCCCGCCACCTCCGGGTCCATGCCCTCCGCGAAGTACTCGCGAGGCACGCCCAGCTTGAGGCCCCGCACCCCGTCCTCCAGCCCCGTGAGGCAGTCCGGCGTCTCCACGTCCGCGGAGGTGGAGTCCAGCGGATCATGCCGCGCGATGAGCTGGAAGAGCGCCGCGGTGTCCCCCACCGTGCGAGCCATGGGGCCCGGCTGATCCAACGACGAGGCGAAGGCGATGACGCCGTAGCGAGACACCCGTCCATACGTGGGCTTGAGCCCCACGGTGTTGGTGAGCGCCGCGGGCTGGCGGATGGAGCCGCCCGTGTCGGTGCCCAGCGCGCCGAACACCTCGCGCGCCGCCACCGCCGCCGCAGAGCCACCGGACGAACCGCCCGGCGTGCGCGTCAGGTCCCATGGGTTGTGGGTGGGGAAGTACGCGCTCGATTCGTTGGACGAGCCCATGGCGAACTCGTCCATGTTCAGCTTGCCCACGAGCGGCAAGCCCGCCTCTTTCAGCAGGCGCACCACGGTGGCGTCGTAGGGCGGGACGAAACCCTCCAGGACGCGCGAGGCGCAGGTGGTCTCCACGCCCTCCGTGAGGAAGATGTCCTTGAGGCCCACGGGCACGCCGTCCAGCGCGCTCAGCGGGCTGCCCGCCTTGCGGCGCGCGTCACTGGCCTCGGCGGACTTCAGCGCCCCGGGCTCGTCCACGCGCAGGAAGGCGCGCACCTTCGGGTCCACCTGGGCGATGCGCTGGAGGCTCGCCTGGGTGGCCTCCACGGAGGACACCTCGCGCGAAGCCAGCTTCGCCGCCAGCTCCAGCATCGACAGGTCGGTGAGCGACGACATGGCGGGCTACTCCAGGATCTTCGGGACCGCGAAGGCAGTGCCCACCTTCGCCGGAGCGTTGGCGAGCCCTGCTTCCGGGGGCAGTGACGGACGCAGCACGTCCTCGCGCAACAGCGAGGACGCGAGCGTCGCGTGGGAGGTGGGCTCCACCTGGCTTACGTCGAGCGCTTCCAGCTCCGCCACCGCGTCCAGGACCGCGGACAGCTGGGTGGCGTAGCGCTCCTCCTCTTGCGGCGTCAGCGACAGCCGCGCCAGGGTGGCCACGTGCCGGACCTGCTCGAGCGTGAGGGCCATGGTGAAGCCTCCTCCGGACTTCGCGGTGCTACGGGGACGGCGGCGTGCGCTTGAACAGGTTGAGGACGGCGTTCATCACCTTGCCGCTGCCCTCGTGGCCGTGCTGCTTGATGACCTGCTCCAGCTCGCCCGCGTCCAGCCAGACACCGTGGCAGTTGAAGCAGCTCTCCAGCTCCACGTCGCCCTGCTTCAGCGTCTGCAGGTCCATGCCGCACTTGGGACACTTCATGTAGTGCAGCTGCTTGAGCGACTCGCGCTGCTGGGCGGCCATCTCCTTGGACTGCTCAAGGGCCAGCTTGCGCTTGGCTTCAATCTCCTCGCGCGCGAAGTAGTCGTCTTCGTTGTGGGAGGGCTTGTCGGGGCTCAGGTCGGACATGGTCTCGGGTTCTCCTTGGCGGCAGGCACCATACCCTCTCGCCACGGGGACGCGCCCGAAATGTAGGCCTTGTTCCGCCTCCTCGGAGCCCCCTTGGACGCCTGCCGGAAAATTGACCCCGCCCCCTCCCTCCCTATTCTCGCCGGGCGGATTGCTACAGCTCGCTACGCGGCTGGAATCGGGCAGAGGGAACAGGGGTCCATGACAGCGGCAAAGAAGGGTGGCCGGGCGGAGAAGGCGGTGCTCTCCCGGCAGGAGATCGCGACCCGTCGCAAGGCGCTCGCGAACAAGAAGATGAAGGCCCCGGGCGCTGCGAGCCCCGCCAAGCGGGCGCTCATCGGCGTCTTCATCCTGGCCGCCTCGTTGCTGGCCTTGCTGGCGGTCGCCACGTTCGACGCGCATGACCGGGTGGGGCCCGGCTTCCACAACGCGGTGGGCCCCATGGGCCACCTCATCGCGGAGACCCTGCGCGGCGCGCTGGGCGTGTGCGCCTACCTCATCCCCGCGGGTGGCATCTACACCGCCGTGGTGCTCTTCGTGGGCAACCGCGAGCGGCGCCGCATGCCGCAGATCATCTCCCTGGCGCTGCTCACCTGCAGCGTGTCCGTGCTCGCGCAGCTCATGTTCGCCAAGGACAAGGGCTGGGCCCACCCGCCCGGCGGCGCGCTGGGCGCGAGCCTGGGCGGCCTGATGGAGGGGATGTTCTCCACCGTCGGCACCATCATCCTCGTCACCGCCATCAGCGCGGCGGCGCTCATCGTGGGCACCCAGTACACGTTCTTCAAGCTGTGCTCGCTGGTCTGGGCCGGCCTCACCGTCCTGGGCCGCCGCATCTCCGAGAACGCGCACGTCTTCTGGGAGCAGCAGAAGGTCAACTACGCGGCCCGCCAGGAGCGGCTCGCGCAGGAGAAGGAAGAGGAAGCCGCGTTCCTCGCGGAGCTGGAGGCCGAGGAGGAGGAGCTGTCCGAGGCCGAGCGCATCGCCGCGGAGGCCGAGGCCGCCGAGGCGGAGTCCCTGGCGGAAGAAGCCGTGCGCCTGGCCCGGCAGAACGAGAAGGAGCAGATCGCCAACGCGAAGAAGGCGTTCAAGGAGCAGAAGGAGCGCGAGAAGCTGGAGAAGAAGCTCGCCCGCGAGGAGCCGTCCGAGGACGAGGAGGACGACGCCTCCGACGAACAGCCCTCGCTGCCGCCCGAGCGCGCCGAGCGCCGCTCCCCGGGCGCCGACCCCGCCTGGGCCGCGTCCTTCCTCGCGCCCCAGCCGCAGCTGCCCGCCAACGCGGACGCGGGCGAGCCGCCCCGCCGCGCGCGCAAGACGCCGCAGATCGTCACCCCGCCCTCCGCGCCGTCCACGCCGCCGGTGCCCGCCGCGTCGCTCACGCCTCCGGCCGCCGAGCCCGCCGCGAAGCCCGTGGTCGCGGAGAAGCCGGCCGCCGCCGCGCCGGGCAACGCCCTCATCCCCGCGCCGCCCTCCGCGCTGGCGCGCATGCCGCTCATCGTGGAGCCCAAGGCGCCGCCCAAGCCCACCGCCGTGAAGCGGCCGCAGGACCAGTTCGAGTTCGTGGGGGACCGCAAGAGCTTCTCGCTGCCGCCACTGGACGTGCTGGAGGCGGACAAGAAGGAGCGCTCCGCGCTGGACAAGGACGCGTTCCTCGTCACGGCGGAGAAGCTGCGCGCGAAGCTGGCGGACTTCGGCATCGTGGGCGAGGTCGTCGAAATCCGCCCCGGACCCGTCGTCACCATGTACGAGTTCCTGCCCGGGCCCGGCATCAAGGTCAGCAAGATCGCCGCGCTCCAGGACGACCTGGCCATGGCCATGGAGGCCATGCGCGTGCGCATCGTCGCCCCCATCCCCGGCAAGGGCGTGGTCGGCATTGAAGTCCCCAACCGCGACCGCGAGACGGTGTTCCTCAAGGAGATTGCCGAACAGGACACGTTCCAGAAGAGCAGCAGCAAGCTCACCATGTGCGTGGGCAAGGACATCGAAGGCATGCCGTACGTCTTCGACCTGGTGAAGGCCCCCCACCTGCTCATCGCGGGGACCACCGGCTCCGGCAAGTCCGTGGCGGTGAACTCCATGATCATGAGCATCCTCCTCAAGGCCACGCCCGAGGAGGTCCGCTTCATCATGGTGGACCCGAAGATGCTGGAGCTCTCCGTCTACGAGGGCATCCCGCACCTGCTGCTCCCCGTCGTCACCGACCCCAAGAAGGCCGCGCTCGCGCTGCGCTGGGCGGTGGAGGAGATGGAGCGCCGCTACCAGCTGCTGTCCGAGGCGGGCGTGCGCAACATCGCCGGCTACAACAAGCTGGTGGAGACGCAGGCGTCGGAGGAGAAGCCCGCCCCCGCCCCCGCCGCGAAGAAGAAGACCAAGCCCAAGAAGATGTTCGTCGTGGACGTGGAGGGCAGCACCGTGCCCGCCCCCGCTTCCGCCAGCGACGGGTTGGGCGTGGCCATGCCGCGCGAGGACGACGAGGACCTGCGTGAGGCCATCGTCTCCGAGCCCGCTCCCACCCTGGAGGCCGACGGCGAGGAGGACGCGGAGTTCGAGGAGGACGGCGAGGAGTCCACTCCGGCGGAGGCCGCTTCCCCGGAGAAGAAGGAGCTCAAGAAGCTGCCCTACATCGTGGTCATCATCGACGAGCTCGCGGACCTGATGATGGTCGCCAGCCGCGAGGTGGAGACCTACGTGGCGCGCCTCGCGCAGATGGCGCGCGCGGCCGGCATCCACCTGATGGTCGCGACCCAGCGTCCGTCCACGGACGTCGTCACGGGCATCATCAAGGCCAACTTCCCCACGCGCATCAGCTTCATGCTGCGCTCCAAGCCGGACTCGATGACGATTCTGGGCACGGTGGGCGCGGAGGCCCTGCTGGGCATGGGCGACATGCTCATCATGCCGCCCACGAGCGCCCACCTGCAGCGCGTGCACGGCGCCTACGTCTCCGAGCAGGAAATCAAGAAGGCGGTGGACCACCTCAAGGCCCAGGGCAAGCCCGTCTTCGACGAGTCCATCCTCAAGCCGCGCGATGACGAGAGCGAGGGCGGCGGTGGCGAGGAGGACGAGCTGTCCGACGAGCTCTACGACCAGGCGCTCGCGGCGGTCAGCGAGATGCGCTCCGTCTCCATCTCCATGCTCCAGCGCAAGATGCGCATCGGCTACAACCGCGCGGCGCGCATGATTGAGCGCATGGAGCGCGACGGCGTGGTGGGCCCCGCGGACGGCGCCAAGCCCCGCGAGGTGCTGCTGCGCGGCCTGGGCGACATGCCCGGCGCCGGGGCGATGTAGCCCCACGCCACCCCTTCAAGGCCCGGGGAACGGACGCCCGTTCCCTGGCGGTTTTCCCCTCGGGGGCGCCACGGAAAGCTTCCGGGCGCCCCCGCTCTACTTTCCCCCCGGACGGCCGAATGATCGTCGCCATCTCCCGCTTCCGTGCGTCCCCCGAAGAGGCCGACGGCTGGGTCCACCGGCTCCAGGAGCGCTCGCGGCGAGTGGACGGCCACGCGGGCTTCCTGGGCCTGGAGGTGCTGCGTTCGTTCGAGCGCTCGCCTGAAATCCTGCTCGTCACGCGGTGGAAGGACCGGGACGCCATGCGGGCCTACTTCCAGTCCGAGGACTTCCAGCGGGCCAAGGGGGCCAGCGCGTCCCAGGAGGACGCCACCTTCGCGATGTATGAGGTCGTGGCCACCTGAGCAGTTCCCAATCGCCCCCGGGTCGTCTAAGGGCGGTGCACCATGGCTGAACGTCTTGCCCTATTCGTCACCGCCGCGCGCGGCACCGAGGACCTGCTCGCCGAGGAGCTGAAGGAGCTCGGCGCGAAGCGCATCCGCCAGGACCGCGGCGGCGTGCGCTTCATGGCCTCGCTCGACGAGGCCCTCAACGTCTGCCTCTGGTCCCGCATCGGCATGCGCGTGCTCTATCCATTGGGCGAGTTCGAAGCGAAGGGTGCCCAGGGGCTCTACGACGCCGTCGCCAGCGTCCCGTGGGAGGAGCACCTCACCACGAACGTGACGTTCGCGGTGGACGCGAACCTGAAGGACACCGAGCACGCGCACTCCGGCTTCGTGGCACTGAAGGTGAAGGACGCCATCGTGGACCGCCTGCGCGACAAGCTGGGCTCGCGGCCGGACGTGGACACGCGCAACCCGGACGTGTCCGTGGTGGCGCACCTGGTGAAGGAGAAGCTGTCCCTCTCCCTGGACCTGTGCGGTGACCCGCTGCACCGGCGCGGCTACCGCGTGCGCCCCACCCCCGCGCCCCTGAAGGAGAACCTGGCCGCGGCCCTCCTGCGCGCGGCGGGCTACACCGGCACGGAGGCGCTGGTGGACCCCATGTGCGGCTCGGGCACCATCGTCATCGAGGGCGGCCTCATCGCGCGCAAGCGGGCCCCGGGCATCAACCGGGGCTTCGCGGTGGAGCGCTGGCCGCACCTGGGCGTGCGCGCGAAGGAGCTGCTCGCGGACCTGCGCGCGGACGCGCGGCGCAACGAGCGCAAGGTGGAGGTCCCCATCCTCGGCTTCGACAAGAGCGACGAGGCCCTGGAGGCCGCGGACCGCAACGTGAAGGCCGCGCGACTGGGCGAGGAAATCCAGCTCGCGGAGGGCGACGCGACGAAGCTCCCGCCCCTGCCCGAAGGCGGCGGGCTCGTCCTCACCAACCCGCCCTATGGCGACCGGCTTGGCTCCGGCGGCCAGAAGGGCATGAAGACCTTCTACTTCAAGCTGGGCGATAGCTTGCGCGCGCTGCCGGGCTGGCGTGTCTGGGTGCTGTCCGGCAACCCCGCCTTCGAGAGCGCCTTCCACGCGCGCCCCATGGCCCGCCGCGACGTGTGGAACGGCCCCATCCCCTGCACGCTGCTGGGCTACCGCGCCCCGTCGCTGCCCCCCGGCTCAAAGCCGGTGTTCAGTGCGGCGGGCGAGTCGCAGGAGGTTGCTCCGATGCGTCCAGAGCATCAGGACGAATAGCCCCGCGGTGAGCAGCACGTACTCGCGGGAGGGCGCGGTGAAGAACGCGGTGGCGATGGCGACCACCGCCGCAGACAACGAGCCCATGGAGCTCACGCGCCACCGGGACACCACCAGCCCGTAGATGATGGCCCCCGCGAGCGCCGCCTTGGGCACCAGCACCACCAGCACGCCCAGCGCGCTGGCCACGCCCTTGCCGCCCTGGAGCTTGAGCCACACCGGGTACACGTGCCCCAGCACCGCGGCCAGCCCCACCAGCGCGTGCGCTTTCGCATCCCCAGGCAGGTAGTGCACGGCCAGCGCCACGGGCAGCACGGCCTTGAGCGCGTCCAGCAGCAGCACCACCGCGCCCAGCTTCTTGCCGGCGACGCGCGTGACGTTGGTGGCGCCGATGTTGCCGCTGCCGCTGGCGCGCACGTCCACCCCACGAAACCACCGCGTCAGCAGCACGCCGAAGGGGATGGAGCCGCAGAGGTAGCCCAGCAGGAGGAAGGCGGAGAGCACGGAAGAGAACAGGGTCCCGCCCTTCAGGACAACAGGTGCGGGAAACGGGTGTGCACCACGACGTAGGCGTAATTGACCAGCAACACCAGCGGGAACGCGATGCGCACCCACCGCCACTCGCGCTCCTCCAGCTCCACCTCCGGGATGGGCAGCGCGAAGAGGAAGTGCAGCACCGTCGCCACCGCGGCCAGCGCGAACAGCAGCGCGCACACGGTGCCCAGGGGGTTGGCCTCCCACGCTCCCGGGATGTTGAAGTGCGCGACGCGGTCCGCCACGCGGGTGAGCCCACAGCCCAGGCAGGGCCAGCCCGTGTGCTCGCGCAGCACACAGCCCCAGAACGGGATGATGCGGGCCACGGGGACGTAGCGCCCCACGAGCAGCCCCCCGAGCCCGACGAGCCCGAGCCATTCGAATGTGCCCAACCGGCGGTTGGGGGCGGGGATGGTGACCTTCATGCGCACCTCGCGCCGAGTGTGCGGGACAAGTCGCGAGGATGGAAGGGGCGCCTTGCCGGGCCCCGGAAACCTGGGCTAAGCGAACGGGCATGCACATGCTCCGCACCGCCCTCGTGATGCTGGTCGCCGCGCCCCTCGTGGCCCTCGCGGCGGACAAGACGCCCAAGCCCGCCGCCAAGGCCGCGGAAGCGTCCAAGGCCGAAGCCGCGGCGAGCGACTGCCACCACCCCGCGGAGGCGAAGACGCCCGAGGCCGCCAAGGCCGCCGACACCGGTTGGACGCTCACCCGCGGCGAGCCCCTCAAGGGCGAGAAGACGGTGAAGCTGGCGGAGCTGCTCGCGAAGCCCCAGGCCCACGACGGAAAGGTCGTGCGCGTGGAGGGCCAGGTGCGCAAGGCGTGTGAGAAGAAGGGCTGCTGGATGGAGCTGGCCCAGGACGCCAAGAGCCCCGGCGTGCGCGTGACGTTCAAGGACTACGGCTTCTTCGTCCCGCTGGACTCCGCGGGTTCGCAGGCGCGCGTGGAGGGCGTGGTGAAGGTCGCGGAGCTGAGCGACGCCCACGCGAAGCACTACGAGGCCGAGGGCGCCATCGTCCCCCGCGGCACCGACGGCAAGCCCCGCGAGATTCAGCTCGTGGCCTCGGGCGTCGAGCTGCGCCGCTAGCCGCGATGGGAGGCCGCAGTTTCAGCATGAGGGGCGTGCAGGGCGCGGCCGACCGGGCCGTGCAGCACGCCCGCGCGTGGCTCCTGGAGACAGAGCCCGGGTCGCGAGTGCACGACGTGCAGTTGGACCCGCGCTTCCAGCACCGGGGCGTGGACCTGCTCTGGGAGCTGCCCTCCGGAGAGGTGCGCGGCATTGAAGTGAAGGGCGACCGTCAGGCCACCCGCCGCCGCTACTTCTTCGAGCTCATCTCCAACCTGGAGAAGGACACGCCGGGCTGCTTCCTCTACAGCGGCGCGGACCTGATGCTGTACGTGTTCCTCACGCAGGGGGAGCTGCACGCCCTGCCCCTGCCCCGGGTGCGCGAGTGGTTCCTCCCCCGCGCCCGCGAGTACGCCCTCAAGCACGCCTTCACCCAGACGGGCGCCATCCGCTACACCACCGTGGGCGCGGTCGTGCCCGTGCGGGACGTGGCGGAAGGAGTGCCCGGCGTCACCACCGTGAAGCTCAAGCGCGCGGCGCCAGAGAAGCCTGACGTAAAGCCCGGCACGCCGGACGCGGAAGGCGCGACGCCCGCCGCGGCCAGCGAACCCGCGGCGCCCGAGGCCCCGGAAGCCCGGAGCCCCCGGCGCACGGGGACCTGAAGCCCGGCCGATTAGCGGCGGCGCTGCGGCTGCGCGTGCTGGTGACGGTGCGCCCGGTGGCCCGGGTGCATCTTGTCGTGCAGGGCCTCCAGCCGCTCCTGCGTGCCCATCAGCTCCAGGAGCGCGGACCGGTCGTTCTGCTGCTTGAAGACGTGCTCCAGGCGGGGCACCAGGTCCAGCGCCAGGTGGATGTCGTTGGCCTTCTCCGCCTCCGCCAGCAGGCCGCGGCCCTCGACGGACGCGTCAATCCACGCCTGCAGGTGGATGAGGCCGTCCACCGCCAGCAGGCGCGAGATGGGCGCGCGAGCCATGTCGTGGATGAGGTTCTTGAGGTCCTGGATGGCGGGCTCGCGCTCGCCCTTCGCGGCGCGCACCACCGCCTGGGAGATGCCGCGCCGGTCGGGCAGCAGGAACTCCTCCACCTCGGCGAACGCCGAGGCGTCGTCCAGGTGGCCCTGCGCGGCCAGCGACTCCGCCAGGCTGTCGAACAGCTCCGCGTCCTTCTCCGAGAAGGGCGCCAGCGCCTCCTGGAGGAACGGCTGGGGCAGCGCGCCCTTGTCATCCACCGTCAGCTTCGAGCGCAGGGCCTTCACGTGCTCGAAGGAGGAGGCCACCGGGGCCTCCTTCGCGCCGTTGAGCTTGTGCACGAGCACCTGCATCAGCGTCGCCAGCCCCTGCGTGAAGTCCTGCGGGGACACGCGGTCCGGCATCCACCGGCGCCACAGCTCCACGGCCGCGGCCACGACGTAGTCCTTGAAGGGGCCGGTGCCCTTCCACTTCGCCGCCCACTGCTGGGCGATGCCGAGCGGATAGGCGGACTCCGCCAGCTTGCGGTAGTCCTCTTCACCCACCGGGATGCCGTAGTGCCCCAGCGTGCTCAGCAGGGCCTCCGTCGAGTAGTCCTTGAGGCCCGTCTTCTGCCACGACTTTTCCACCCGCTGCGTGCTCACCAGATGCTCTCCGAGGCCATGCGAGTGCCGGCCATCGGCCCCGCTGCCCATCTTCTAGCGAAAGCGGAGCCCGGCGAATACGGCCTTTGCGGGCCCCGTCAGGCGGCGGACGGCTGGGGCGGCGGGCGGCCCGGCACGATGGGCCACACCGTGGGCTGGCGCCGCCCGTCCTCCACCCGGCGGGCCATGTACGGCTCGCACCCGCGCTCCTTGAAGGCCTTCTTCCACGCGGCGAAGCTGCCCCCCGCGCGCCAGGCGTCCATGGCCGCGAGCCCCGCCTCCGGACCGCACTGGGCCAGCATGTACTCCACCCAGGCCCAGCGCGCGGACGTGGGCCGCACCTCCGCCCGCCCTCGCAGGCCCTTGCGCAGCCGCTCCAGCTTGTTCTCCACCTCGCGCAGCCCCGCGAAGGGCGCCCCGTCCAGCGGAGTGTTGCGCTTGGCCACGAAGGGCGCGACCCCCAGCGCCACCGGCAGGATGCGCGACAGCTCCGTGGTGAAGCGGATCAGCTCGTCGATGTCCGCGTCCTCTTCATGGGGCAGGCCCACCACGTTGTAGACCTTGAGCTGCTTCATGCCCGCCGTGCGCGCGAACCGCGCGGCGCGGACAATCTGTTCCTCGGAGTGCTTGCGGTCCACCAGGTCCCGCATCTTCTGGGACGCCCCGTCCGCGGCCACCGTGAGGCTCATCGCCCCCCCCCGCCGGAGCTGATCCACCAGCTCCTGCGTGAGCCGGTCCGCTCTCAGGGAGGACACGCCCACCTCACGCCCGGAGTCCACGATGGTGCGCAGCAGCTCCACGATGCGCGGGTGGTCCGTCACCGCCGCGCCCACCAGCCCCACGCGCTTGGCGTGCTCAGGGATGAGGGACAGGATGCGCTCCGGAGGCACCGTGCGCATGCCGCCATTCGTGGTGCGGCGCATGACGCAGTAGTGGCAGCCACGGGAGCAGCCCCGCTCCGGCTCGATGAGGAACATCGACCGGAGCTCCGTGTGGGGCGTGATGATCTGCGTGCGCGCTGGCAGCCGGGCGTCCGTCGCCTTCGCCACGTGGTAGCGCGCCCCACCCCGCCCGGGCACCCGGAAGCCGGGGACCTTCGCCAGGTGATCCAACAGCGCCTCGCGCTCCATGGAGGCGGCGGCCTCCAGCAGCACGTGGATCAAGTCCTCCGCCTCCCCCTGGACGAGCACGTCCACGAAGGGCTCCAGCGGATCCGGGTTGGAGAACGTCAGCGGGCCGCCTGCCACCACCAGCGGATGTCTGGCATCCCGCTCCGCTGAAAGAACCGGCAAACCAGACAAATCCAACATCGTGAACAACCCTGAAAGCTCCAATTCATAGGCAACTGAAAAGGCAAGCATTTCAAAGCTAGACACGGGTGCCTGGGATTCCCAGGTAAACAATGGCGTCCTAGTTCTCTTGTATGTCTCGACATCATCGGGAAGGAAGACACGCTCGGCGGTCGCGCCCGCGTGCTCATGCACCTCCCGGTAGATGGCCTGGTAGCCCAGCGAGCTCATGCCCACGTGGTAGGGGCTCGGGTAGCAGAGCGCGACCCGGTAGGGCGCCTCCTTGCGGAGCGTCCCTGCTTCGTCCGCCAGCAGTGAGCAGACGTGCTCGATGAGTTCGTAACGGCCCTCCATGGTCCTCCCGACAGTGGATTCCAGACACTAACAACAGCGCGGCCCCGGACCGCCACTCCCGCGTGGGGGAGGGGCTGCCGGGGCCGCGTTGGCCTTCAGGGTCGGTCAGTGCCGACTACTTGAACGACGGGATCTTATTCGACGGGACGCAGCGACCCTCGTTGTAGCTCGGGGGGAACTCATCGTTCTCCTCGACGTACTCCGCCTCTTCCTCCGTCAGGAAGTCGCCGAACCAGAAGCGCTCCGGGACCGCCTCGCACTGCACGGCGAAGTCCGGGTTGATGCCCGAGCCCGAGCCGCAGTTGGAGAAGCCCTGCTCCGGATCGTTCTGGTCAACACGGGGATCGCAGCCGGTCGCCGGCCACACCGCACGCATGATGTACGTGGAGGTGCAGCCATTGCGCGTGAACGTGACCTCACCCGTCATCTGGGTGCCCGGAGAGCTGGGCGACGAGTACACCTTGATGTTCGCCAGCGTGTACGAGATGGCCGAGGTCACCCCAGCCTGCGTGGGGTTCACGGTCGCGGTGTTGAACGTCGGCGCGAGGCAGAAGTCGTCCGTGGTGTCGGCGCTCAGGTTACCGGTAACCTGAAGGCTGTCGAACGTGTTGTTCGCGTCCGACGAGCCCAACCGGGCCATGTACTGCGGCCGAACCACGAGGATGTTGCTCCCCGTCTTCGGGTCCGCGAACTTCCACACGCCCAGGTTGTCACCCACCTCGAGCGCCTCGGTCGCGCCGCAGGCGCTGCCGTCCGGCTTGATGCCGGTCGGACCGCTCACGACGTCGTACTTCGCCCACCAGTTCGCGAAGCTCGCGTCCTGGACGATGCACCCGGGGTTCGGCTGCTCGACATCGCAGGCGGTCAGGCTGCCCGCGGCCGTCAGCATCACCAGCGTTGAAAGAATGCTCTTGCGCATGTTGCTGATCTTCCTCACGTGGTCGGGTGGTTAGAACGTGTACCGGACACCGAAGCGGATCTGCCGCGGCGCCTGGTAACGGTCCGGGTTCTTGTAGTTCTGGTTCACGTCTTCGTAGGCCAGCTTGCCACCCGCCGCCGCCGGGACGTTGCCCGCGCTGTCAGCCGTGGGCAGGTCAGACACGGAGCCCGCGGTGTTGGTCTTCGCGTCGTACACCGGGAGCACCTGCTCGAAGGTGTAGGACTCGTCGACGCTGTCCACGCCCTGGAAGTTGAAGAGGTTGAACACGTCCAGGGTGAAGGACACCACGCTGTCCTTGCTCACGCGGTAGTTCACGCCCACGTTGGAGTCGACGCTGTTGATCCACGGGGTGCGACCGCCGCTGCCGCGCGGCAGGATGAACGTCTCATCCTGGCCGTAGCCCGGGTACGCGCCGAGGTAGCTGATGGGCGTACCGGAGTTGCCGCGGTAGGACAGACCGATGCTCGCCGACAGCGCGTTGGAGATGTTGAACTCCTTGGCGCCGAACACCTTGATGGCGTGCGTGCGGTCGAAGGGCAGCAGACCCGTGCGGTTGTTCAGGAGGGCCACCAGGTCGAAGTCCGCGAGGATGTTCGGGTCGAGCTGGTTGTTCTCCGGGCGGAACAGACCGGGGTAGTTGCCGTACAGGCGGGACCACGTGTAGCTCGCCTGACCCAGCCAGCCTTCCGTGAACGTACGGTTCAGGTAGACGGTGACCGCGTCGTAGTCACGCACGGGCGTCGGGAACTCCTTGGCGAAGCCGCTGCCAGGGTTACCGAGGAAGTACGTGTTGCCGTCATCGCGGCTCATGTCCTCGATGACCTTGCCCATGTCGCGGTGCGTGTACGTCGCGCCCAGGCGGGTGTTCGCCAGGAGCTCGTACTCACCGCCGACCACGACTTCGTCGGACGACTGGGGCTGGATGTCCGGATCGACCGGCTCGCTCTGCACCAGACCGCCGCTGAAGTACTGGTTGGAGTTCAGCGTGGCCTCGGCGCGGGGCACGATGTACTGGCGATCCGAGCAGTTGCCGCGCTGGCCTTCCAGCGTGGACGGGTCGCAGCCCGGAACATCCGACCCCGGCTCCGACAGGTAGCGACGCGCGCTGAAGCGACGCTCACCCGGGAAGGCGCGGTCCATCATGTTGAGCGGAACCTGCTCGTAGTAACGGGCGAAGTTCACGAACAGCTTCGCGCGGCCGTTGGCGAACGGATCCACCACGGCGCCGATGCGGGGCGACCACTGGTTGGCCAGCTTCAGCGCCAGGTTGCCGTCGCCGCCGTACATGTTCTGCACGTCGTAGCGCACGCCGAGGTTCAGCGTGACGCGGTTGGCGATGGACCAGCTGTCCTGGAGGAAGCCACCGATGGTGGTGCCGCTCGTGGACGACTGCTGCAGGGTCTCGAACACCGGGGTGTCCGGGGCCGTCTGGTAGCCGTAGCGGCGGTTGTCCGACCAGATGCGGCGGGTCACGCCGTTGAGCTGCACATCGCTCGCGGCACCAGCCTCCTGGAGGAACACGCTACCGGAGTAGGCCTTCTTCTGATCGAAGGTCAGGAACTCCGTGTCCACGCCCGCCTTGAACACGTGCGTGCCCAGGGCGTTCAGCAGGTAGGTGGCCTTGGCGTTGATCTGGTAGCGATCCAGCGTCGCCTCGGACATGAAGCCGGGGCCGCCCACGTAGTAGTTCGTCGCCGGGCAACGCACGGCCTGCTCCGCCGCCGTCGTGCCGCAGTACTCCGCGGCGTTGGGGACGTTCTCGAACGTGGTGATCGGGCGACGACGCGTGTACATGGCCAGCGAGTAGCCCGCCAGGCCGTCCGTCGAGCCGATGGCGCTGCCGTCCGCCGGAGGGTTACCAGCGGTCTGGTGGAACCAACCGAGGTTGGCGTCGACCAGGACCTTCTTGTCCATGAAGGCGCCGGCGTACTTGAGAGCGAGCGCCGTGGTGTTGGCGCGGTTCTCAGTCTGGCCGATGTCCTCAGGGCGCGAGTTCTGCGCCGCCGGCAGACCACCCGAGCGGGGGCTGATCTGCAGCTTGCCCAGACCACCCGACACGGTCGGGGTGCCGTTCAGGGCGAACGACACGTTGTGGTCCTGGTTGATGAGGTACGTCAGCTTGCCCATGAACTGGATCGTGCGGGAGTCCGCGAAGTACGTCCGCTCGGAACCCGGGATCTGCTGGACGACGCTGAAGCCGTTCGCATCCTTCGCCACCGCGCCGTTGTCATCCAACGTGAAGGCGTTGAGCGCACGGGTGTGCTCGTAGCGCTGGAACGACGGCGCGAAGCCGGCGAAGAACCAGAGCTTGTCCTTGAGGATGGGACCGCCGAGGGTGGCGCCGAAGTCGCCCAGGTTGCTCAGGGCGTTCAGGCCGGTGATCGTGGTGCCGTCCTCGATGACCAGCTTGCGGTTGCCTTCCGCGAAGCCCGGCGTCCAGTTGGCGAACACGGAGCCGTGGAACTCGTTGGAACCGGACCGGGTCACCGCGTTGATCACACCGCCCGTGGAGCGACCGAACTCCGGCATGTAACCGCCGGTGATGATGTTCACGTCCTGCACGAACTCGATGCTCAGCGGGCTGGCGTTCACGCCGAAGGCCGGGTCGTTCGTGGACAGACCGTCCACCACGTAGCCGTTCTCAGGCGAGGTCGTGCCGTTGATGGACACGCCGTACTGGTCGGACTGGGCGCCCGGGGCGAGCTCGGCCAGGGATTCAAAGGAGCGCGTCGCGCCACCCTTGCCGACCGGACGGGCCACCGCGATGCGCTTGATGAACTCCTGATCAACGTTGAGGCCCTGGTTCGTAGAACCGACGTCGATCGTCGGCGGGGCGCCAACGATGGTCTCCGTCGACGAGAAGCTCTCAGGGAGCAGCTCCACGTTCACGCGGATGGTACGGTTGAGCAGCAGCTGGATTTCAGGGCGGGCGAAAGGCTTGAACGACTCCTTTTCGAACCGCAACGTATACGTGCCCGGCGGGAGCTGGGGAATACGGTAGTTACCCTGTGCGTCAGTAACCACGGTCTGCTCGCCCTGCAGGTTGGGCGAGGTGGCGGTCACAACGACATCTGCAGCCGGCTTCTTGTCTTCAGTGTTGATGACAGTGCCGATGATGACGCTGGACTGCGCGAAAGCTGCGGATCCGTACAACAGACCCGCAGCAAGGACGACTCCGGTTTCCCGAAGTACTTGTTTCACTTGCATACCTAACCCCTCCAAGGTGGGCTGCAACCGAAAATGACTTGGGAAAATATCCGAGGTCAAGCAGTTGTCAATAGACCGTTGCTTTTTGGTGACCAGTGGGGCATTGGCCGAACACGATTGCGGCGCCAGACACGGTTGCTTGAACCCGGAACCCTTTTCTGTATGGTGGCCGCCCTTCAATCCGGGCATGGCGGGGACGGGTAGTCCACTGGTGAAGAGGAGTTACGTGCATGTTCGATTCAGTCCTTGACCGCGGCCAAGGACCCAGGTCGCGCTTCGGCGTGGGTGCCGGCGTTTCCACGCTGCTCCACGTTGGCCTGCTGGGTCTTGTCGCCTATCTCTCCACGCGTCCGCCTCCCGTGGAGGAGAAGGAGGTCGAGGTCACGCTGAAGGCCACGATGGCTCCGCCGCCTCCGCCTCCGCCTCCGCCTCCCCCGGCGTCGAAGCCGAAGACGGAGAAGAAGGTCACGCCCAAGAAGCCAAAGGACGTGATCGTGCAGCCGAAGGAGATCCCTCAGCAGAAGCCGCAGGAGACGGAGACCCCGCCCGAGCCTGACGAGCCCGAGGCGAGCGAGTCCGAGGTCGAGGGGGGCGTGGAGGGTGGCGTCGCGGGCGGTGTGG
>NZ_RAWQ01000151.1:0-27594 GCF_003668965.1 Corallococcus sp. AB030 | reverse complement strand
AGGCGGACGGCGAAGTCTCCCTCTGGGCCGAGGCTCGCGGCCCGTCGCGCTGAGACGACTCACCCAGCAATCATTCGCCGAACCTCTCCGTCAACGTCGCTCTCGACGGGCTCGGGCGAGGACTTACACTCCCACACCTCGATTCCCGCTGGCCGTGATGCCGAGAGGCGTTGATTACACGTACCACGCCAGACCGTGCTCACGACCGAAGTCCTGGTCCCGCTGGCCGTGATGCCGAGAGGCGATGCGCACATCTTCGTCTGCTTGGGGGTGTGCCTCCCCAAAATTCGGGCGCCGAGTCATGCGGGGCGTCAAGGCCACGTTCGACAGTGCGTCAGGCGAGTGAGCGCGACGCGTAGGGGCCGAGGCCATCGAGCGCCTGTAGCGGCGAAGGGCGAGGTGGAGCACCGGGGGCGGCAGCGGGGCGTACCAATCTGATGCTGCGCGCGGCCTGGCTCGACACGGCCTGCGGAGGCCTGCCCGCGTACGCCGTGGATGCCGGCCGGGCGCGGGTCGCGATTGGCCACGGGAGTCTCAGGACAAGGCCTCGCGCGTCCCCGGTCCCGCGCGCCTCGAAGCATGCGACTTTTACCCACCTCGGCACATCGCCCGCGAGCTCACGCGCGTCGCCACCACGCATTCCTTGTGAAGCAGGCATCGAGAGGATCAACACCACAGACGGGAGGTCACCCACTGAGTAGTTTGCGGATATTCACTCGGACCCCGATTGAAGCTGAGCAATCCCCTCATTTGAAGGTTCCCCTCGGAGAACCCGTGAGCGGCCGAGCAGGCGGGCGCAGAGGGAGAAATGAGAATGAGGGGATGCTTCAGCGATTGAAGGGCTCGCCCGGCCCGTCTTTGAAATTGCTGGATATTACTCGCCTTTCGGCCCTCAGAGAGTTGAGTCCTCTCGGAGATCGCCGAGAAGGAGTTCGCGCAGGGCTTCATTCGGGGAGCAAAAAAGAAGGCCCTGCCCCAACCCGGCAGGGCCTTTTTGCTTTCCTACGGGCCTCGCGATGAACACCGCGGGGCCTTCGTGCTCAAGCCGCTGAATCCCCAGGGATTTTCCTCGCGGTGCTGAAGAGCGCGCGCTGGCAGGGCGCAGCCCGTATGGCGGGGGGCCCGGCCGTCGATTCGGCTGGCCCGGCGCACGTCCCGCGTTTGGGCCACGTGCGGAGTCATCCGTCGCGCCCGTACAGCTTCCACGAAGCACTGCACGTCATACCCGGCATCCTCTGCGCGCCAGCCTCGACTCCGGGTCGGTCGTTGACGCGTGCGCGGCGTTGCTTCTCTTCTCGCCGTGGAAGTCGACGGTGGGGTTGCCCTTGTCATCCGGAGGCTCCTGGCTCACCAGGTCAGGAGGAGTCCCTGCTCCGGTGCGGGAGGTCGTCCCCGCACCGGAGTTTTTCAGCAGCCTGCTAGCTCACGGGCACCGTCCCGCCGTCGATCACGTACTCCGCCCCGGTGATCGCGCTCGCTCGGTCCGAGACGAGAAACCCGATCAACTCGGCGACCTCGGCCGGACGCGCGGGGCGCCCGAGAGGAATTCCGCCGAGCGAGCGCATCACGAGCTCCTTCGCGCCCGCCTCGTCGGTGCCGTTCTTCGCCGCGATCTCGCTCATGAATCCGACGGAGGCCTCGGTCTCGACCCAGCCCGGTGACACGCGATTCACGCGCACGCCCTGCGGCGCGACCTCCTTCGAGAGGGCCTTGCTGTAATTCGAGAGTGCGGCCTTGGCCGAGGCGTATGCGGTCGTCGCCTCATGAAGCGGCATCTGCCGCTGGATCGACGTCACGTGCACGACCACGCCGGTCCGGCGCTCGCGCATTCCGGGGACCAGTGCCCGGTCGAGACGCACCGCCGCCATCAGGTTCAGGTCGATCGTCTTCTGCCACGCGTCGTCGTCGAGGACGGAGAAGCCGCCCGCCGGCGCCGACGTTCCACCCACGACGTGGACCAGGATGTCCATTGCTCCGGCGGCCTTCACGACGCGCGCGCAGCCCTCGGCCGTGGCGACATCGGCGGCGATGAAGCCCTCGCCCGTTCCCTCCCGCGCGGTCGTCAACACCGTCGCGCCGGCCGCGCGCAGCCATGCGACCACCGCCTTGCCGATGCCCTTCGTTCCGCCCGTCACGAGCGCGCGCTTCCCCTCTAGCTCTCTCATCACGTCATCTCCTTCCGCAGGGTTGAAATGGGCATCACGGCTCACGCGCCGATGCTCAAAGCCGCGATCCGATCGCCCTTCATCCGGAACGCAAAGGTGAGCGTGATGGGACTGCCGGGAAACTGGCCCGTCACTTTCGCGCGAACCTCGCAGGCATCGTCCTTCGCGTTCACCTCGATCGGCTGCGCGACGGCCTGATACTTCACCTGGGAGTCACGCCACCATTCGTCGATGGCCGCATGCCCGACATGCCGATGTCCCTCATCCTCGACAACGGCATCGGGCGCGAAGGCGTGGAGCGGCGTGGCACTGTCCGCGTCGAAATAGGCTCGAATTGATGGGTGCATTGTCATGACCCAAGACGTAAGCCCGCGCGATTGCCCGCTCAATAGGGACAAACTAGGATGTGACATCCCGACCTACAGGACTATCGATGTATCAACCCGGACTGAATGATCTCGATGCCGTCCTCGCCGTCGCTCGCAGGAGCTCGTTTCGCGGCGCTGCCCTCGATCTCGGGATGTCGACGACGGCGATGAGCAGCGCGATCGCGAAGCTCGAAGCACATCTTGGCGTCCGCCTCTTCAACCGCACGACGCGCAGCGTCTCGCTGACCGACGCCGGCAGAGCGTTCGTCGAACAGGTGGCTCCGGGACTCGAGGACATCCGCGGCGCGATGGACGCGGCTCGCTCCCAGCAGGCAAAGCCGTCCGGCATGCTGCGCATCAACACATTTGCGACAGCGGCGCGCGAGATCCTCGCGCCACTGGTGCTGGAGTACCTCCGCCGCCATCCGGACGTGCATGTCGACGTCGTGACCGAAGGCCGGCTGGTCGACGTTGTCGCCGAGGGGTTCGACTTCGGCGTGCGGATGGCGAACCTCGTGCCCACCGACATGATTGCAATTCCGCTTGGAGAGCCCCAACGCCATGCCATCGTCGCTTCGCCGGCGTACCTGAAGAAGCACGGTCGGCCGCGCGTCCCATCGGACCTCTTCCGTCATCGGTGTATCCGGGTGCGCTTGCCGAACGGCAGCCTCTTCCGGTGGGATTTCCGTAAGCGGGGGCAGACGGCCCTGATCGATGTGACGGGGCCCATCACGCTGGACGAGGCCAGCCTCTCGCGGATCGCAGTCCTGGAGGGCATCGGACTCGGCTTCTTCATGGAGCCGGACGTGCGAGGCGACATCGAAGCGGGACGCCTCGTTCGCGTGCTCGAGGACTGGACACCGGAGCTCGCTCGGCTCTGCCTCTACTACCCTGGCCGGCGCAATTCCTCGGCCGCTCACACGGCGTTCGTCGCACTGGCCCGCGAAGTCGCGGTAGCTCGCAAATGAGGCTCGCAGAATGAAAAGTCATGAGCATCCTGCGGGAAGACCGAAGATGCATAAAAAGGCGTGCCGCGATGGCAGCCGCCGGTGAAGCGCTCGGGTCCTTCCACGCTCATCCCGCTTTGCGACGGAAGTGGAGCGCCTGCACGCCGGACTTGAACCGCTGCGTCGAGAGGAGCTCGAGCTGCCGCGCACTCGACAGGCCATGAAACAACGTCGGCCCGCGGCCACTGATGATGGGATGAACGACGATGCGGTACTCGTCGATGAGCCCCCACTCCTCGAGCGCAGCCGCGAGCTTGGGCGCTCCGACGAGGACACCCCGCTCGGTCTTCACTTTCAGCGCCGAGATCGCCTCGCGAAGGTCACCCTCCACCTTGATCGTGTTCTGCCACGGAAAGTCGCTCCGCGAGCCCGACACGACGTACTTCGCCTTCGCCTCGAGCTTCTGTGCCCACTCGCGCATCGCGCGCGGCGCCTTTTCGTCGCGGGCCACCGCGGGCCAGGCTCCCTCCATCAGCTCGTAGGTGTTGCGCCCGAAGAGCATCGCCCCGCTCTGCTCCATGAGCTGCCTCCAATAGTCGTGCAGTTCGTCGTCCACGATCCCCTGCGTGTGATCGATGCACCCGTCCAAAGTCACGTTGAGACCGAAGGTGAGGAGGCCCATGGCGTGGGATTCTACGAAAAGCGCGCCCAGCGCGCAGCAGCCCGAGCCATCGACGCAATGCCCCATCCCCGGTGGGTATCGGCGAGCAGAAACCCGACGCCCTCCAATCCATCACCCGGATCTGCTGCACACTGCGCGCAGAAACCAGACCCCATCGCGGGCGATACTCCACGCGATTCGTCGAACGGGTACGGACTTCCAGCAGCAGGCAGCGACCGCTGGCGAGAGCAGGCAGGACGCAGTGCCGTACACGGATGGATTCAAGTCCCAGAGGGTGAAGCGGAGTGACGCGCGGCCCTGAGTCGCGCCGTCCAATCTCAGCGGAGGGCCTTCTCCAGCTCCTCGCGGCTGAAGTCCCTCGAGAGGTTGTTCGGGTCCCAGAGGGCGGCCAGCTCGACGATGGCCGGCAGCAGGGCCTGGATGCGGTCCTTGAGCCTGGCGCGCACGTGCTCCTTGAACCGCTGGTTCTTCATACGGGCCAGCTCGCGCACCTCTTCCGGGACGCGGTTGACCAGGTCGTCGAGGGGGCGCAGGCCCCGCTCGAGCGCGCTGTCGACCTCGCTCTGCAGGTTGCCCGGCAGGGCCTTGAGCTTGCCGGCGGCGTCCTTGCGAGTGATTTCCTCGATGTGCTGACGGAAGAGGTAGGACTCCGCGAGCTGCTCGAGGGTCTCGCTGCCCAGGGACTGGACGAAGATGCCCTTGAACTTGTCGCGGAACTTGTTGTCGAGCTCCTCGGTGAGCCTCCAGTCGGTGTCGATGGCCGAGCACACCTTGTCCTTGAAGCCGGAGGCCTCGCTTCTCTGGGCCGAGCTGGGCACGCGTGAGGCCCAGTCGGAGAGGTAGCCCTTGGCCTGATCGAGCATGACCTTGGCCTTCCCCAGGTCGTTCTTGTCACGGTACGTGTCGACCTCCGCCCGCGTCGCGTTGAAGAGCAGCAGGACGCTGCCCTTCTCCGCCTGCACCAGGCTTTGGTAGGCCGACACCAGGTTGCGGTAGTGGCCCTTCTGCACCTGGTAGATTTCGGAGCCACCCTGCACGGCGTCCAGCAGGTTGCGGTCGATTTCGTCGGGGATGTCGACATCGAACAGCGAGGCGACGAGCTTGGCCAGGTCCACGCCCTTGCCGCCCAGGAGCTTGTCATCGAGCTTGAGGGCCACGTCGAGCGACTTCGCGGTGGCGCGCGAGACGCTCTCGCTGGTGCGCTTGAGCACGCCCGGGGCGAGCTCGTCGACAATGGACTGCGCCATCCGTGAGACTTGCTGCACCACCTGGCGCTGGTCGTTCTCGAAGATGACGTCCTTGGACAGCAGGAAGGTCCACTTGTCCCACAGCTCGCCCAGCATCTTGTTGAGCAGGTCCTGATGGACGAGCAGGTCGTCGTGGAGCTGGGGCGTCTGCACCTTGGCCAGGGAGTCGAAGAAGGCCATCTCGTGCTCCAGCGCCTGGTACCAGAAGAGCTGGAGGGCGGGCGAGAGCATGTTGTCCTTGGCGGCATCACCAAAGGCGCGGCTGATGTCTGCCGTGGCCGTGGCGCAGCGCTCCTGCCACTTGCGCTGCGTCCCCAGATTGCCGGCGCTGGTGCGCTCGCTGGCGTCGAGCATGGCCGAGAGGGCTTGATCGGCCGCGTTTCCAACCTTCACGATGGCGTCGCTCAAAGCGCGCTTCACCGTGTCGGGGGCGCCCTCCGAGGCGCGGTTCAACCGTTCGTTGAGTTCAGAGACGCGGCTTGAATACCAGCCCATGGAGTGCTCCTTACAGGCTCTGCTCGCTGGTGATGCGCCAGGGGCCACCGTTGCGGCGTTGGACCGTCCAGCGCCGCCGCACGTCGACTGAGTTGAAGGTGCGGGTCTGGCCCTCGAAGAGGCCGACGTGGTCCACCTCCAACTCGACCTCCTCGATGCGCTGCAGGCCCGGGGCCTCGTCGCCTTGGATGACGACCCGTACATCGCCCATCCAGCGCACCCGCGCGTCGAGCACCTTGTTGAGCAGGAGTTGCCGCGAGCGCACCCACTCACTGTCGCGGCCGTTCCATGTCCAGACCGGGTAGTAGATGGGCCGGTCGGCGTCTGGCACGGCGCGCCAGTCCGCGAAGAGGCCGTTCCAGGTCTCCTGGTCGCCGCGCTTCACGGCCGAAATCATCGCGGTGAGGACCTCGCGCGGGCTCGCGTCGTCGGCCGGAGCGCCGAAGCTCTCCTGGCTGAGCGTCTCCTCTCCAGCGAAGCGCGGTCCGCCCTCGCTCGAGTCACTGACGTCGACGCAGACCACTCCGCCGACCAGGGCGGCGACGGGCTCCACCTCCAGACCGGCGGCGGTGCGGCCCGAGCCCGCGAGCAGGCGGGGATCCGGAAGGATGCGGCCGAGCACGGCGATGTCGAGCCTCACCGACGGGGCAACGCGCTTCTGGTAGCGCTGCATGGCGGAGAAGACCTTGTTCATGGCCGGGGTGTTGGCGGGGCAGAAGACCCAGGCGCCGGACTGGTTCCAGGCCAGGTAGCCCTTGCCCATGTCGACCAGCCACTCGCGCTGCGTCACCGTCGGCAGTGAGACCAGCTTGCCCGTCACCGCCGAGCGGTCACCCCGGAAGGGGTCGACGACAGGGAAGGCGCTGAGCGTCTCTCCCGCACGCGCCTCCAGCAGGGCCTTCCACGCCGCCGCGGCCTGGAGGCCAATGGCCTTCACCTGCTCCTCGCCCCGGGTGCGGAACTCGAGGGCATCCGCCGGGAGCGTGACGAGGTCTCCATCGAGACAGGCACGCACCGTCTCCCAGTCCTCGCGCATCGCCGTCGCGAAGGGGCCGGGATGATGCTCGACGAGGAAGTCGACGCGGGCCTTGTGTCCGAGGTGATTCGCGAGCTCCGCGCGCGTCCCTCGCGAGGTGCGCCAGGCGCCGAAGGTGCTGTCGAGCAGGCGCTCCCAGTCGAAGACGCGCTTCTCGAGCCATGACATCCAGGTCTCGTCGAAGCCGTCGCGACCCATGCGCTCGGGTCCTCCCGGTCCGATGATCTGCCGCGTCGTATCGGCGATGCTCCAGGTGCGTTCATGGAGCAGGGCGCCGCTGAACTCGTGCTCCTCCCAGCCCTCGCCGGGCTCGCGCCGGCGAACGATTCGCACCTGGACCTTGTCACCCTCTTTTCGCCCCTGTTTGTCCCAGGTCTGGTTCTCGGCGTACTGGCCGAGCATGAAGGGCACGGTGCGCTGCGTGATGGCCAGGTCGGGTGGCTTGACGACGGGCTGACCGTCGATGGCGATGACCCGGTCGCCCACGCGCAGTCCCGAACCGCGGAAGCCGCTGTCCCATGAGATCCACGATACGTGGAGGTGGGGCGGCAGGGCGTCGAAGCGCGCGTCGAGCTTGAGGCCGCTGCGCAGACCATCTTGGAGGTATTCCTTCTCGGCGCCACGTGGGTTCATGAAGGCGTCCCTGCCATGAATCCCCGCCCCCTGCGGAGATGAGGCGTCGTTCTCTACCTCGCGGGCCTCGGCGCTTCAAGAAAGGGGGACGCCGGAGCACCTTCGCCCAGAGGCCTTTGAACCGCGCAACCGGCCCCCCGGGAGCGTGCGGGTGGAACGCAGCCGCGTTCCACCCGCACGCTCGCCGCATCGTCGGGGAGCAAAAAAGAAGGCCCTGCCCTAAACCGGCAGGGCCTTTTTGCTTTTCGCGACCAACGCTGCGTCTCCATGGTGCGCAGTTGGGCGGCCAATGGCGCAGGCACAGTGCGGGTATCCCGCGGCCCCCATCCTCCCATGCCAGCCTCAGCCAGTATTGGATGACGCCGCAGTGGAGTGTGACATCCAGCTCTGGATGACTTGAGGAGCGACGTCTGCCCGCTTCAGTCGCTCTCGACCGTCAGCTTCCGGTCAGCAAGACGAAGTGCCCAGGCGCGATCACGGTCGAAGAAGACCTCGACTGCGCCTGCCGTCGCGAATGGCGCGAGTGCCTCGGAGATCGACCGTGGCCACTCACACAACCTGCGGGTCAAGCTCCAATTCGTGTGTATTTTGTTCAAAGAGGATACGGGGGAGAAACGCTCCTTGGCGGCATCACTCATTGGCGTCTGGGTTTGAAGTCAGCAGGGCCATGTCGAGACAGCAGCGATTGGAGTTGCCCCAGTTTCGTGGAGGGGACCAGCAAGAAGGTGGCCCTCCACAACAGCTCCGGACAGAGGGTCTTCGACGGCGGCAAGGTCGAGGTGACCTGCACGGGCCAGGAGCTGAAGCTCGTGTGCGGCAACGCGAGCATCCTGCTCAAGCGCGACGGTGAAAACGGGCGCGCTCATCAAGATCAACTGAGCGAGGGGCTCACACGCCCTTCGCGCCAAGCACCTTGATGTTGTTCTCGAGAACCTCTCGGGTGACGGCGCTGGTCTCCACCGCCGCGGCCGCGCGCAGCGCCTCGATGACCGAGTCGTCTCCCAGGACGCGCAACGAGTTGGATGCGCGCATTCGAACGGTCGACGACTCGTCCTTCAAGGCCTCGACGAGGGGCTCTCGCAGGAGCTTCTTCGCGGCGGCGGGGACCTTCCTTTCGCTGGCGAGCACTGCGGGTCCCACGACGGCCGCGCTGCGGACAGCCTCGACCTTGTCCTGGAAGCGAGGAATCACGCTCTCGCTCGCGTCGAAGCCCGCCAGGGCCCAGGCAGCGGAGACCGCATAGCGCCGGGTGACCTGCCTCTTGCTCTCAAGCAACCGGAGGACAGCCGGATAGGCACGGAAGTCGGCGAGGTACAGCTCCGCGATGTTCGAAAGTGCGGTGATGACCTGCTCCACGACCTGCGGGTCTTCATCTTCCAATGCCTGGGTGAGAGCGTGGGTGGTCCTCGGGTCCTTCAGCCAGACGGCTCGCGCCCGAGACCCCTCCTCAAGTGCTTCATTCGCTATGGCCTTGGCGGCTGTGCGACGCGTCGCCACATCCTTGGCCTGCAATCCCTTCACGGTTCCGGAGAGTCGCTTCTTCAAGGTGCCCTCGACAGGGAAGAGTTCCTCGAACGCGGCCTGGGCTGTCGTGTCCAGGGACGGGCCGTAGGCGGCCTTGAGCAGAAGGTCCCGTGCCTCCTCTTCCTTCCCATCCTTCAAGAGCTGCTTGGCTCGTGTGATGACTTTTGAGTCAGCCATGGTCAATTTGTACATCGTCGGGGGTGAACGGCATGATGGGGGGACTACCTTGGCAGGTCGAGGATGTTCTGCTGGAGGAGGTGGGTGATGGCGCTGGACGACATGAGCGGACGCACCGAGTCGCCGTTGTCCCGATAGCTGTGCCAGTACCCTCCATCGCCTCGTGGCGCATTCTCGAGGCGTGACGCGAGGGGGACACCTGAAACGTTGCGGTGCTGAATGTGATACAGCGCCGAGCCTTCGATGTTGCGCGCGCTGCGACGGTCGGAGAGGTCCGTCGCGATGATGCGCATGTTGTCGAAGCTGCCCGCGATCCGCTCGTTGCGGTGACCGCTCAAGCGCGTGTGGGGGTGTTGGTTGGTAATGCCCACGTAGACGATCTTCGGTGGCCGCTTGCCTTTGGTGAGGACGTACACCGTCCACCCGGAGGTCCTGCTGCCGCACTTCAACCCGAAGGGGTCATCCCAACCGACGGGGTTCGGCGCATAGTGGAAGAGGTTCGGGCCCCCCGCGAAGCCGATGGGGTCGGCGGAGATGAACCGGCCGGTGGCCGGGTCGTAGTACCGCGCGTGGTTGTAATGGAGCCCGGTCTCTTCATCCCAGAACTGACCGGGAAGCCTCAGGGACGGCGCCCGCGCGCTTCCCTCCTGGAGGACGAGGTTTCCCCACGCGTCGTACTCCCCTCGCCAGACGCAGTGGCCCGCGTCGTCGAGCAGCTCGCGGGGGACTCCCAACTGCGACACGATGGCATGGCGCAGCTTCCCATCCTCCCAAAGCGCCTGGGGCCAGAAGCTGTCGACGGCGTAATCCGTGACGCCCCGCGGCCCCTGTTCGCTGAGCAGGTCGTTCCCCGCCCAGTAGAAGGACGTGCGCTGCCCGTCGTGCTCCTTGAAGACGCGACGCCCGGTCCCGTCATAGCCATACGTCGTCCTGGTGCCGTCGGGGTGCTCGACCTCCCGGAGCTGGTCCAATGCATCCCAGTGGTACCGGGTCTGCCCGTCTCCATTGGTGGTGCGCACCCGCTGGCCGTTCGGTGCATGGGTGAAGCGCGTCGCGCCATGCTCGACGAGCACGCTGCCCGGCGCGTAGTGCAACGGGCGGTCGTTCTCGCGCTTCAGGTTCCCCAGGTCATCGTAGGCGTAGCGCCCGGCCACGCCGGAGGGGCCGTCGGTCGCCACCAGTCTTCGACCTGGGTCGTACTCGAAGGTGCGCTGCCCCCAGCGCTCGTCCTGGACCTCGAGCAGCTCCTGGTTCCGGTCATAGGCGTAACGTCGGTCGACGAGCGGCTCCCGCCGTGGAGAGAGGACGCGCTGCCGCGCGAGGTTGCCGCGCGCATCGCACTCCACGTCCTCTCGGGCCGGTCCCAGTTCACGCTTCGTGAGGAAGTCCCTCGCGTCGTAATGAAAAGACTGGAACGTCCCGCGCTCCGTTCCAAGTGAGCGCAGTCGTCCGCGGAGGTCGTAGTCCAACAGGAGTGGCTCCGCGCGGGCCCCCTCGAACTCCCGCCGCGCGACACCTCCACTCGGGTGGTACGTGTACTGGACGCGCAGGCCGTTCTGGATCTCCGCCGTCACCCGTCCGAGCAGGTCGTGCTCGAACCGGACGGTGGCATCCGGCGTCCAGCTCTCGAGGAGCTGACCGCAGGCCGAGAACTTCTGTCGGAGCAGCGGCTCCGTGCCCGAGGTGAGCTGGAGCAGGTTGCCGGAGATGTCATACGTCGACTCGACCACCGTGCCGCCGGCCTTGTGATGCCGCAGCACGTTGCCTCCGAGGTCGTACTCGAAGCGCTCGATGGCCCCGTCGAAGCGCTGCTGCGCGACGAGGTTCCCCACGCTGTCGTACTCGAAGGTGGCGAGCTCTCCGGCGGGGTTGCGCACCTGCGTCAGTCGCCCCTCGGTGTCCCAGGTGTATTCGGAGACGATGCCATTGGGGTCGATGGCGCGGACACACTCCCCGTACGCAGAGTGCTCAAGCCGATGCACGTGCTCGGTGCCGTCGACCCGCCGGGTCAGGAGTCCCTCGGCGTCGTAGGTCAGTCGTTCCGTGGCTCCATCGGGGTGCTCGACCTGGACCAGCCGTCCCAGGACGTCGTAGCGCAGGCGCAGGAGTGCGCCGCTGGCGTCCTCGATTTCGCTGGGATTGAGCAGGGCATCCAGCCGGCGGCGCTCGATGAGGCCGTAGCCGTCGGACAGCCGCGTCTCGGTCCACGACGCGTCCCGCGAGACGATGATGCGATTGCCGCCGGGCGTATGGACCGCGACGATGTGGTTGTTCTCGTCGCGCACGTAGCGGCGCTCACCTCCGAGCGGCTCCAGCACCTGGACGAGCGCCCCTCGCTCGTAGCGCATGCGCCAGACGGCTCCATCGGACTCGGTAATGCACACCACCTGGTGGTGCTCGTCATATTCGTAAGACGTGGTGGTGCCGTCGGGCCAGCGCTTGCCCGTGACGTCGCCGCGCTCGTCGTACACGTAGGTCGTGACGTCCTTGGCCGGGCCCACCTCGACGACGGGGCGGCCGTGTTCGTCGTACTCCGTCGCGCGGATGCCGCCGTTGGGGAGGATCTCCCGCTCGACCTGGCCTCGGGTGTTGTACTGGTACGCGGTGACGTGGCCGAGGCTGTCGGTGACCTGTGTCAGCCGCGCCACTGCGTTGTACTGGAAGCGGCGCAGGTTGTAGCCGCCTTCGCCCGCCGCCTCGATGCAGCGTCCCTGGGCGTCGTACTTCATGAAGTAGGCGCCGCCGGCACGGTTGCGCTCCTCCGTCAGCCGGTCCTCGGCGTCATAGCCATAGGTCATCGGTACACCCGCGGCGTCGTGGACCGCCACCAGCCTGTCCCTGCCGTCGTACACGTAGCGGGCGACGGTGACGGGAGGCGGCGCGTCCGCTCCCGGCATGGAGAGCTGGAGCAGGGCGAGCCGGCCGCGCGTGTCGTACTTCAGGTGCACCGCGCGGCGCTCCGCGGACTGAGTCACGGACGTCAACCGCTTCGCGCGGTCGTACTTCAGCAACAGCCCGTGCCCGGAGGGAATCTCCAACGAGCGCAGCGGCATCGGGTCGCCATCGGCCGCAGAGAAGACGTAGCGCTGCACGTCCGTCTCCAGGTCGTGCCAGTGATAGACGACGAGGAGGTCTCCCTCACGGCGCAGCTCCATCGAGTCGCCGAGGTTGAAGAGAGACGCTCCGGTCTCGATGCGCCCCGACGGATCGTCGAAGAACACCTCGAGGCCGCCGTGGCCGACGAAGCGGAAGCCCTCCAGGTCCCGGCTCAAGCGCGCGTCCAGGTTGTGGAGCCAGCCCCGGCCCAGGATGGACGCGGGTTGGGCCAGGAGGTCCGTGCTGTACGTGCGACGGAAGATGAGGGGCACGGTGCCCCAGATCTCCACGTCGTGTGCCGCGGTGAACTGGACGCCGGAGGCGACGTCCACCGGGTGTCCCACGGCGCGACGCCCGGTCTGCATGGCGCCTCCGCGGCGGTCGATTCCCTCGGTGGTTGACGGGGGGGATGGCGGGCTCAATGGTTCCTCCCGGAGTTGCGACGGCCCCGGCGTGCGCCGGCACGGGCCCGCAGGCCCTTGACGAGCTTCATCAACCCTCGCGCGACGTTCGTCCAACTGGGCATCGGGAATCCGCCGATGAGCACATTGGGCGCCCCCAGGGTGACGGCGCCCAGGGTTCCTGGAGGGACACAGGCGTCCTTCCCCATGGCGGCGCCCATCGCCATGGCGAGCGCGTCGGCGGCCATCTGCGCCGCCATCATCCCCGCGCTCATCCCCAAGGCCCCCGCCATGGCGGCATCGCCCTCCGCGCTGGCGCCAGCGGCCTCGACGGCATCGCCCGCGATGGAGGCCACCTGTGCGGCCATGCCGGCGACCATCATGGCCTTGCTGGCCGCTTGCAGCGCCGCCGCAGCGCCCCGCGCGGCGCCTCCCGCGGGTGGAACGGGTTTACAGTGGTAGGTCAAATCCAGCAGCCGCGCCGCGCGCGCTCCACCGATGAAGACCTTGGACGAGCCCGTGAAGACCTCGAAGATGGGCGGGAGCCCGCAGCAGGTCGGGGTGAAGCCGAGGTCTCCACACCGCGCCGCGGGCAGCCCGTTGATGAGCACCTGGACCGAGGTGCCCAGGGCGATGGCGCCGAGCACGGGCATGGGCGTGGGGGGCACGGGCGGTGGGCCACTGGGTGGGTGCAGCACGTGCGCATGCGGGATTCCCACGGCCAGGGACCCGAGCGTGGCGGCGGGGAAAGCGGGCAGCGCCTGGGAGATGGAGTTGGTGGCCAGAGCGAAACCTTCGTTGAGCAGGTTGATGCCCATGGACGGCAGACCCGCCACCATGCCGAGGCCTTCCGACAGGGTATGGAGCGCATTGCGTGGCCGTTCGGGTGAGCGGTATCGAGGCGCGGGAGGAAGGTTAGGCATCGCGGGGCCCCTTACGTTTGAGGTGCGTGAGCTCGGTCTCGACGCCCGACAGGCGCTCCTTCATGCGCAGGTGTCGATACGTGCGGCTCAGGTGATCCAGGTTCGAGCACAGGTTGACGTGGAGGCCGACCTTGCGGCTGAGGTGGGCCGCGGTCTCCCAGCGCACCACGGCCTGCTTCGCGTCGCCCTGTTTCTCGTGGCAGAGCCCGAGCCACTCGAGCGCCCGGGCCTTGCCCTCGGGGTCGAGCATGCGCGCGGCGATCTGCTCCAGTCCCTCGAAGTAGAGCTCGGCCTCGCTGTATCGCTTGCGTTCGAAGGCGAACTCGCCCAGGGACTTGACCACGACGGACAGGATGACAGGCGCCTTCGACGCGATGGCGGGCACCAGGGCGCATTCGTACCAGTGCAGGGCCTGGTCGTTCGCCCCCGTGCGGCGGAACACGTCACCGATGCCATGCATGACCATGGCTTGCATCGAGTGGTTCTCGGTCTCCTGGTAGTAGTTGAGCAGCGCGGTGTACTTCGCGGTGGCTTCCTTGTTTCGACCGTGCGCGTAGTCCAGGCAGGCCAGGGTCATCAGCGCCTGCATCCGCTCCGCGCGAGGTCGCTCGTCGTCCTCTACATCCCTCTGGAGGCTGTCCCGCACCGCGTCAGGGGAGAGGTCCACGGGCAGGATGCTCACGCGAGGGAGGCGAGGCGCGTTCGTGTCCCTCCCCATCGTGAACCCGGGGTTTCGGAGAATCAATCGCAGCCCCTGCATCCAGGGCTGGATGCCATTCCTGGGCACCAGCGACGCGACGAGCGCCGCGTAGCCGGCGGCGTCGGAGATCTGTTCGGGGAGCATGACCCACACCAGCCGGTGGCCGCCCTCGCGGGGAAAGAGTGAGCGCGCGAAGGAGATGGCCTCCTGGAGGAGCGCCTGGGGAGACCGGGAGGGACTCAGGAGCGTCTGGGGAAAGTCGGGGAGGGGAGGCTTGCCGGCCTCGAGGAGCGATTGGGAGGCCAAGCCATGCTGCTCCTGGAGTTGCTCGATGGCCTCCCGGACGAATTCGCGCGGTTGATGAAAGGAGTTGCTGAAGAGAAGGAAGACGTCGACTTCCGAGGCCTGCTCCGTGTCGCGCAAGAGCTTGAGGAGGATGGCCGTGTCATTCTCGGAGCATTGGACCAGCAGCAGCAGGTCCTCGCGTTGCTCGATGAAGTCCTCGAGGCGCTCCTGTAGCTCCTGAAGAAGCCTGCGCATGGCCCTGTTGGCCCCCCCCGGCCCCGAGCTTCATGACCGGAGTCGGCACACTACCGCCGCTGGCAATCTTTTCTCAATGGGGATGAGGCCCGCACCCGAGGCCGTAGTGGGGTGTGCACGTGGGCCATGTCTTGCAATGCGCGCCGCTGGGTCCTCTCTTCCAAACGTCGCAGTCGGAATGACAAAGAAATCCATCCCCGCGGACTCCGACATCAGCCATTTTCGTCGGTCCCTGCCTCGTCCCGCTCCAGGTGACCGAGTCCCATCCCCGCTCCCATGCCCAGTCCGGCGCCGCCTGCAGCGCCACCCATCCCGCCTCCGCCTCCCCTGCTCCCGGCATCCTTGTCTCCGCCTCCGCCTCCGCCCTTGCCACCGCCGGAGACGGTGCGCAGCGGGCCTTACTCCGGGATTTCCAATGACGGCGGGATCGGCTCCAGATCCAGTGCTTGACGAATGAACCCGCGCAGCGACACCACCAGGTCGAGCGTACGCACCGGCCGTCCGGCGACCATGTCGCGCGCGGCCCGCGCCGCCAGTGACACCTGCTGTTCGGTCCCCAGCAGGAGCACGTCCGACAGCGCCGCCTCCACCGCATCGCGGATGCGCCGGCGGCGCTCGGAGGCCGAGTCTGGCTCTGGCACCTCCCGCCCCGAGGCAGCCGCATCCTCCGCCCGGCGGCGCAGGTCGCGCAGATGGGTGGGGTCCACCGCCAGTTCCCCGGTGAATGAGCCGCCCAGCGTCTTGTAGGCGGCGATCAGCGTCTTGAGCCGCTCGTTGATCTGCCGGTTCTCGCGCTCGCGTCGTCGCTGGAGGGTCTGCATCACCAGAATTCGGAGTCAACGAGGGCACGCCCCGGCCTCGATGTTCGTGTCAGGTCCGGGCCTGCCAGGTCAGCCACTCCCCCGGACGTGCCAACTCCACGTTCACCTTCCGCGTGCGCGCGGCGGCCAGAAGCAGCGCTTCCGCGTCCGGGACCTCCTGGTAGTCCTCGGAGGCAGCGAGGCCGTAGTGGATGGGCACGAGGAGCTTTGATCCCAACACCACGGCCGCGGCCACCGCCTGCTCCGGCGTCAGGACGGCATGCACGTCGCTCACGGGCTTGCGCCAGCCGAAGCGCGCCCCGTTGATAGGCAGGAATGCCGCATCGAAGGGGCCGAACTGTCGCCCGATGTGCCACCAGGAGCCATGCCACAGCGTGTCGCCGCAGTGGATGATGCGGCGGCCTCCACCGGAGACGATCCACGAAACCTGGGGATCCCCATAGCCATCCACCGCGGGAACGGCGGTGGCGGTGAAGTCATTGAGCAAGAGGGGCTCGTAGAGCGGGGCGGACCGCACGCGGAATCCCGACGCGGAAGCCGCCGCGGCCATGTCCGGGGCGCACACCAGCGTCCCGCTGTCCCCCAGCGCCTGACGGACGGCCACCCGGTCGAAGTGGTCGGGATGGCGATGCGTCACCAGGACGAAGCGGCCCCCGTCGCGCACGTCCAACGGGACGAGCGGGTCCTTCAGCGCGGCCCCCCACACGGAGGGGTCGCTCAACGGGTCCAGAAAGAGCGTGTCCTGTCCAAGCCGCAGCCGCACTCCGGCCCAGGCCAACCGCTGGGCGCGAAGCGCGGCGCTGTCGGCAGGCTTCGTCGCACGGCCCGTCCCAGGAGGAAGCAGGACCGCGCCCGCGGAGAGCGCCACCGCCGCACGCAGGAAGTCCCGACGGCCCGTCCCCGAAGGCCGGGCCCTCTTGCCCCGTTCCTCCGTGTTCGAGGGTTCCATCCGGAATGGGGAGAAGGAAGTCAGGGCGTCCTGGCTCACCGGGCCCCCGGGGAGGCCACGAGGTTGATGCCGAAGAGGCGCACGCCGGTCTCGGTCCGCGGCTGATGACGGCTTGCCGGCGGGAAGACCAGGTATGAGCCCGGCCCCAGGCGCTGCTCCCCTTCGATGAGCTCACCGCTCACCACGAGGACCTCCTCGCCGGTGTCGTGGACGTCCACCCAGGGCCACTGACTCCCGGGAGCCATGTCCACGACCCAGACCCTCACGTCGCGAGGACCTGGCAAGTCCCTCCGAAGGCAGCCGGGGCCGACGACGACCGGTTCAATGTCGTCGATCCGCACGGACGACCATGGGGGTACGGCAAGGCTCTGAATCCTCGGGAAGCTGTCTGACCGGGTCATCCGTCCGTGCTCCTGGCGCTGGGACACCCACGTTAAGGGGACCCATTCCATGAGCGCAGCGAAACGATTTCGCGATGATGCTGAACCGGGCTCATGTGAAGCTGACCGGCATGCTCGAGCTCCGTCACTTCAAGCTGATTGCCGCGGTCGCCGACACTGGAAGCCTGGCCGCGGCGAGCCGGCAGCTTCACCTCACGTCCTCGGCACTGAGCCATCAACTCCGTGATGCCGAGGAGCGCCTGGGCGTGCAGCTCTTCCAGCGCCGCCTGCGCCGCCTGCTCCTGACCGGCTCAGGCGAGAAGCTGCTCCTCTCCGCACGGCGGGTCCTGAGCGAGGTGGCCCAGGCCGAGGCGGTCTGCCGTGCGCACCCGCAGGACGACCTGCTCCGGCTCAGCACGGGCTGCTACACGGTGTATGGCTGGCTGCCGCCCATCCTGGGGCGGTGGCAGGCCGAGCACCCACGCGTCGAGCTGCGCATCGTCCTGGAGGCCACGCGTCAGCCTCTTGGGGCGCTGCTGAATGGCGAGCTGGATCTCGCCTTGACCACCGACGTCCCGCCGCAGGCCCGTCTGGAACAGACCGCGCTCTTCGAGGACGAGCTCATGCTGGTGGTCCCCGAGGACCACGCGCTGGCGCGGCGGGAACACGTCACGGCGGAGGACCTGGTGAGGGAGCACCTGCTCACCTATGCCGCGCCTCGGGAGCAGCTCGATGTCTTCACGCGCGTGCTCTGGCCCGCGGGCATCGAGCCGCACCGGGTATCCCCCGTCCCCCTCACCGAGGCACTGATCGAGCTGGTGCGTGGCGGTATCGGCGTGACGGCACTGCCTCAATGGATGCTGCCGGACCAGCGCCATGGACTGCGGACCGTCCGGCTCACCCCTCGGGGAATCAGACGCCGCTGGAGCGCCGTCACCCGCGCATCCCGCCAGCGCCCCGCTCCACTGACCCACTTCATCCAGTTGCTCCGCGAGCGCTTCTCCCTCCACGGCAAAGCAAGGCCACGGGCTGCCTCACGGCGAGGAGTGCCGCCGCGCATGGGTGTGTGACTCGGCTTTCGGCCCCTCAGAGCGTTTGAGTCCTCTGAGAGGAAAGCCGAGAGTTGGTGCCCACAGTTCGTTCACGTCTCGTGGACACCGAGATCGCGACTACAGCGCGAGCCCGATGTTCTGCCTCACCATCACGACGTTACCGAGCTTCTCCCCAGACCCGCCGCCGCCGCCGTCGCCCAGCTCGGGACTGTCCGTGATGCTGAGGGACGCGATCTTCGACCGGTCGAACAGGGTGCAGCAGGTCGATCCGCCGAACGCGAAGTGGCCAATCTCGTCGCCCCGCTGCACCAGGTCACCCGCCTTGACCGTCGCCACGCACGAGGACACCTCCGTCAGCCCCACGAAGACCATGGCGACCTCTCCGATGGCCGGATTCTCGGACTCGATGAAGAGAACCGTCCGGGTGTTGACGTGGCTGAGGAAGGGGAACGACGACGCGTAGTCCTGCTGCGGTGCCGGCTGCGCGAAGAAGAAGCCGGGGACCGTCCGCACCTTCTTGATCCGGCCAGTCACCGGCGAGTGCCACCGGTGGTAGTTGAAGGGCATCAGGACGATCTGCACCGCCAACCCATCGATGAAGGGCCGCAGCAGGGGACTGTCCGCGGGCTCGTTGAGGAGGTCCGTGAGGTAGTACTGCTCGCCCTTGATGTCGAAGGTGGCCTCGCGCTGCACCTGCTTGGAGATCTTCCAGACCTGCCCGTCCACGGGGCTGATGATCGCCTTCCCCGAGGGGTCCGGCGCGAGGGGGCGGCTGGCGTCGAGGTTCTTGAACTTGCGGATGAAGAACTCGTTCCAGGACTTGAAGCCGCCATGCGGCGCGGAGGGGGAATAGACGTAATCGTCCAGGCTCAGGTACTCCCGGGCGTCCGCGCTGAGCCAGTTCCCGTACGAGTCATTCATGTAGGCGAGGGAGGCGGGCGTCTCCAGCTTGTCGTGATAGGCCTTCAGGATCGCGGAGAAGTAGGGCCGGATTCCCTCGTTGGTGAAGAAAGCCCAACCGGGGCCGTTCTCCATGAAGGGCTGCAGGACCGTGTAGAACGGCAGCGCGGCCATGAAGTTCGCATCGTATTTCGGAAGGCTGTAGAGCGCATTGTCGAGCTGCTGGAAGAAGTCCGCGGGAGTCTTGATGTTGAGCGGGGTTCTTCTGGTTGGCCGCGTCCAGCATGCTTCCGATGTAGATGCGGAGGAAGTCGTTCTCGGGACGCTTCACATACTCGACCAAGGCCTGCACGGACGGCGCGAGTTCCTTGGGATGCTTGCGAGGACTCTCCGCGAACAGGCGATTGGACTCCATGGCTCTCAACGCGGACTGAGCGGGAGCTGCCCTCATCTACGAGGACCTGGGCGTGGCCACGGTACTTCCCGCGACCACGCCCTCCCAGACGCGTGTCTGCTTTCGCCCGGAGTTCCTCGGCCCTATCCCGTCCCTCAGTAGAAGGTGATGGTGAACTGCTCCCATTGCCCCACGGCGGCGCCGGCGGCATACACCGAGCCGTCGCCACCGTTATCGGCATACAGGTAGCGGGGGGTGAGGAGATCGTTCGTCGACAGGGCCACGGTGTCTCCGGTGCCGATGGTGAGCAGGCCCGTGCCGGCTATCTTCAAGATGCGGAAGGTTTCATAGTTGCCAGGCGCCGTGGGGGTGGCTGTCACCCCCGAGCCGCCACCGTTCACGGCCATGACATAGTTACCTGAGGCCGTCTGCAGGTGGATGAGGTCGCCGGTCTGCAGTTCGAATCCGTTGCGGTCCACCAGTTGGAACTTCTCCCAGGGACCAACGGCGGCACGATTAGCGTTCACCGCGCCGCCGCCGCCGCCCTCGGCCACCACGTAGTGGCCGCGCAAGGCACGCAGGGAGATGGTTCTCGAGTAGAGACGCGCCACGGTTGCCGCGTCCGTGATGCTCAGCGAATCGCGCTGCCCGATGGCCTGCCCCCCCAGTGGCTCGATGGTGGGTAGCCCATTCCTCGAGAACGCCGTCCTCGGGTAGTGCATGATGGAACCGTAGTCATAGGCGAGGATGTCGTCACCGTCGGCGATCTGCTGGCTGAAGTTCTGCTCATAGCCCGCGGTGATGTTCTCGGGCCGGATGAGCACGTAGGTATTGCGGTCCTCGCGCGACTGCTCGTGCCACAGACCCAGGGCGTGTCCGATTTCATGGATGATGTTGCCCGTGCTGCACGCGGCCTCCAGCGACACCATCTGCCTGCCACCAATCCGTCCCACGTGGGCACTGCACCCGGTGCCCGTCTGGAAATTGACGTAGTTCGGGTACAGCGCCGCGTTGAGCACAGTGCGTTGCACGAAGCGCAGGTGCGTACGCTGTTGCCAGTGATTGATGGCGTCCGTGATTCGCGCCTGGTTTGGCACAGCCGCGTCGATGGTGTAGGGCACCTCGGAGTTGGGCCAGCGGAAGTTTGCTCCGGTGATGGCAACGCCCTGGGCCTGGACCCCCGGGGCGTGGATACCTCCCCGGGCCTTCACCTCGCGCACGCGCGCCTCCATCTCCTCCACCGTGCCGAGAACCATGTCTCCCTCAAGGATGGCCAGACCATCCACCTCGGCGTACTTCACTGGCACCAGCTTCCCTCTCGCGGCGTTCCAGGCGTAGCCCTCGCGAACCGGGGCGCCAGCAGGCACTCGGGCCATCTCCGGGTCCAGGGCGGGACGCGACTCCAATCCCTCACCGCAGGCGGTGAGCAGCAGGCTGGGGATGAACAGTGCAACCAGCGCGGACTTCAATGTGCTTCGAAGCATGGTGCCTCCTTTCCGGAAGGCATTCCGGGGAGCAGGAGACAACCACACCACTCTGACATTTGTCGTTTGAAATCAAGGACCGCCATCAATTCGCGACATGCCCCGGAGACTCCGCCGCATGGAGGATGCACTGCGTCTGGACTCATGAGCGCCAAGGCGAACGGACACATGTGGATTCCCCGTACATCTTTTAACTCTAGACCTCGGGCTCCAGGCGTAACGTCAGTTCATGACAAGCCCAGGCGCAAGGGCTCCACCAGGAAGCGGGGGAGGCATTTCAGCGCCTTTGGGGCTCCAAGCATCCGGTTCGCCTCCGCTAACGGGCGGGGGGCGGGGGAAGTCCTCCTCGTTTGCCTATGCCGCGCCTGGATGACTGGCACTTCCGGTTGTGCTGGCGTCACCTCCACTCGAAGGTTTGACGCTTGGCCGCGCACCTGGGGCTCACCGGCACTGTTGGCGATGCGCTACCATTCCCATCTCTGCGCATCGATTCGCGGAGACGGACACAGGCATGACATGGACTTTCTGTCGATGGTCCTCCAGGACTTGTTGGCTGGCAGCCCGAGAACGTTTGCCATCAAAGTGTTGCGTGCCTGGCAGCGGGGAGCACGGAATGGTGTCGTTCATTCCATGAGGAGGGGGGTCCATTCTGGGCTTCATCCTGCTCCTCGGAGGGAGACACTCGATGCGAAGTCATCCTGGTGTGCTGTGGTCATGGGGACTGGGCGTGGCGCTGGCCTTGTCGCTGGGGGCGTGTGCCGTGGAGTCCCTCGATGAGACGGTAGGTCCTCCGGAGGATGGGGTGTCGCAAGCGGGTGACGAGGCGTTGACGCGTGAGCGGCCGGAAGCCTCCTTGACGTGGGACCCGTATGCGGACGCGGTGGTGTCGAGCACCACGGCGGCGGTGCTCAACGCGAGCGCGGCGTTGGGCGCTCCGGACGGGCAGGCCGCGACCATGCTGAGCGTGCTCAACTCGGCGCTGGTCCTGGACCTGGGCCAGGGAGAGGAAGGCACCGGAGACCTGCGCGTCTACTATCAGGGACTCACGCTGGCACTCGTGGCCCAGGTGGACTTCCTGAAGGCGGATGGGACCTTCATCGGCTCCAGCACGTTGCACCTGAAGGAGCTGGGCCTGGGGACGCATATCGCGGTGGCGACGTACCCGGGGAACGTGCCCTATCGCTACGTGCGCCTGAGAGGCGCGGTGCTCGCGCTCTACCTGGTGGACGCGGTGGAAACGTCGCTACGAGTCTTCTGTGGAGATGGAGTGTTGGGCGGATTCGAAGTCTGTGACGACGGCAATCAACTCTCGGGAGACGGCTGCAACAGCGTCTGCCAGTTGGAGCCGGGCTACACCTGCACGGGAGAGCCGACAGTGTGTACCGACATCGACGAGTGCGCCGCCGGTACCGACAACTGCAACGACAACGCCTCCTGCACCAACATCGGGGGCTCCTTCACCTGCGCCTGCAATGCGGGGTACGAGGGCGACGGCGTGAGCTGCACCAACATCGACGAGTGCGCCGCAAGCCCCTGCCTGAACGGTGGCACCTGCATCGACGGCATGGGTAGCTACACTTGCAAGTGCGCGCCCACCTACGAGGGGACCAACTGCCAGTCTTGCTCCGGCACCCTCGCGGACTGCAACGCGAACTCGTCCGACGGCTGCGAGGTGAACCTCCAGAGCGACGCCGACAGTTGCGGCGCCTGCGGCATCGTGTGCTCGACGGGCCAGATCTGCTCGAACGCCACCTGCCAGACCGCCCCCACTGGACAGGTCCCCGGCACGCCGGTCAGCTCCCCCGCGAACCACAGCCCGCTGGCCCCGGCGGTCGCCGATGTGAATGGCGACGGCAAGCTCGACATCCTGGTGGCCAATGCCGAATCCGGGTCGACCCAGACTCCCTCTGGCTCCCTCTCCGTCTTCCTGGGGAATGGCGACGCCAGCGTCCAGTCGGAGGTCAACTACGGGAGCGCCTCGCTCTCCAGCAACGCGGTCGTGGCCGTGGACGTGGACGGCGACGGGTGGCTCGACGCCGTCACCGTCAACGGCCAGACCAACCTGCCCCTCATCAACGGAAACATCAGCGTCTACAAGAACCTGGGCTCGAGCGCGCCCGGGACCTTCGGCGCGCCGACGAGCTTCACCACAGGCACCCCGGGCTCCGTCCACCTCTGCACCGGGGACTTCGATGACGACGGGGTGGCTGACATCGCCACGACCAGCGTGACCCAGAACCAGGTGAGCGTGCTCTTCGGCACCGGCGCGGGCAACTTCGGCGCGCCCACGTTCATCGGCATCCAGAGCACCGGCGGCGCTCAGTCGACCATCGCCTGCCGTGACCTGAACAGCGATGGCTTCTCCGATATCGTGGTGACGAGCCCCGCCAGCGCACGCCTGTCAATCCTCATCAACCAGGGAGACGGCACGTTCGCCGCACCAGTCGCCTACAGCAATTCCGCCAGCGGCCAGACGGCGGGCATCGCCTTCGGCGACGCCAACGGCGACGGCACGCTCGACATCCTCTCGAACGGCGCGGCCGGCCGGTACCTCTTCTACTTCAGAGGGAACGGCAACGGCACCTTCGCGAGCGGCGTTCAGTCAACCGCCGCGGCCACTACGGCCACCAACTCGGCGCTGGGCGTCGTGGCCGGTGACTTCAACGGCGATGGCAAGCTCGACGCCTACATCCTCGTTACAACGGCCTCGGGCGGCGTCCGCCCGATGACCGGCAACGGCAATGGAGGCTTCACCTCGGGCACCGTCGTCACGACCGGCGCCTCGCCTGGCCTCAACGCCATCGCCACCGCGGACATGGACGCGGATGGGTACGCCGATCTCATCCTGACCAACAGAGGCTCCGGCACCGTGACCGTGGTCCCCAACGGACTCTGAGTCGCTGTCCGCGATGAAGCGATGGGGCGGTGTGCCCTGATTTCAGCGCGGTCTCGGTAGGAGAATCGGTGCGCCGCGTGCTGCGCGCGCGGCGCACCGAATGAGCGTCGGGTGACTCTCACAGTACCCACAGCCGCCATGCGTTGGCGGTGCAGTCTGGGGTACGTGCAGGGCGTCGACTCTGGCGTCGATTCACTCCACACTACACGCCCGTCCACGGCAGTTGGCTCAATCAGGCGGAGGTGGAGATTTCCCTGCTCTCTCATCAGTGCGCGGGGACGCGGCGCATCCCCACGCTCGACAAGCTTCGCTGCGAAACGCAGGCATGGCAGAAGTGGGCCAATCGCCAGCAGCTCCGGATTCGCTGGCGATTCACCGTGCCGAAGGCCCGAGCGAAGTTCCATTACCAACCCGCAGACTTCACCCGGCCAAAGGACTAGAAGTTGCGAACAACCATGGCGACTTCATAGCGGCGCCCGAACTCATCGCCTGTCGAAACCGGCGCCGGGCGGTACAGCTTCCCAGTCCCAGGCTCTACATAAAAGGTGTTGTCGGGATTGGTGTATGCGCCCATCACAGGCTTCCGGGCAGCCGGGTTCTGAAAGACATAGAATGTACGCCCCTTGGCACTGACGCCCTTCCCATTGATCAGTACATAGAGATCTGACAGCGTGAGATTATCAACATGTGCGGCGGAGTGAGAGACCCCCGCCACTACTGGCCGACCAAGGGCCAGTTGCTCATCAATATACTCAAGACACTGGGTCGCAGCCTTTGCGTCAACCACGATTCCGCCCTGGCCGTCCGAGCCAGTTGCCACCTGGATGCGCTCTTTCAAAGGGCGCGCGTAGACATGTAGCTTCGACGCCATCCTCCCTGCCGCGCTGGAACTCGGGGTCTCCAAGCCGCCATCGCTCCATACTGAATATTTGCTGATGAAGCTTGTCTCGATCCACACATCCAGCTTCCGCGCGACAGTCACATCGTACGCGGGCGTGGAAGCCACTGTTTTCGGTGTTTTCGAGTCGACGTCGGATGGCAACTCCACCAGGGACTTCTGAGGGCCCTTTGACGGACTCACAGCCGTTGGTTGTTCATTCATTAGATGTGAGAGGGCGTTCTTCATCTCATCCTTGTAGCGATTGCTGACGCCCTGCTGCACCTGCTTGGAGCTGCCAGAGAAGTACACCAGGGTGCCGTTGGTGTTCTTCCGGCCTCGCTCCGCGTAGATGGCCTTGATTAATTCTTCGTCGCTGACTGTGGCGGGGTCTTGTCCTTTGAGCGCTATCTTGACGATATCGGCTGCGCCACGGATGCCTCTTGCATAGGCCTTGGGGCCCGCACAAGGGCCAGACTGAACCGCGGTAGACCATACGACGTCTCGCAGGGTGGCGGAGCGCAGGTCCAGGTCCATGCCGACGAGCCTCTTGATGCATGCGGCAGCCACGTCGTAGAATTTTTTCTTGATGTATTCATGTTGGGCCCTGTCGAAGCCGATGGGGTCCTTGGTTGCCAGTTTTCTCCATGCGGCCGAGAACGCGGGAGTTCCAGGACGTGCGCCTGCCAGCGCCACGTAGTAGCTGAAATGGGTCTTCTTCAGCGAGCGAACAAACTCTGCCGCCGAGCCGTTGGCCGAGGCGAATTGGTAGCTGCCATATGAAACTCCCCCCTTGTCCCCCTTGCCCGTGGAAACCGTGCCGGGGCCCTTGGCTTCGTATCTTCGACTAAGCCTCCCCAGTTCATCGTCCGTGCCGGAAGGGTTCTGTGATGCTGGGATTTCCGTGGGGGTGGCTTTAGGTCTCGGTTTTGTCTTTGGGGGCTTGTTCTTCTGGCGTGCTTTTGAGAGCTCGTCTTGGACAACCAAAGCCACGGGGCCTTGATTTCCCAGTTCCGAGGGGGCGTGGATTGGATGGTCGACATCGCTTCCCGGAATGGAGTCGAGAGTCGATGGATGGTGTTTCTTCCGTGATAGAAAGGTGCCGCTTGGATTGGTTCGAGCGTCAGAGCGCGACACGGATGGCCTCCGGACAGGGGAGCGGGACGAGAAATACTTACTCAACCCTTCGCGCTCCACGGAACGCCCTGTTGCCTCTCGTTTCGGCTCATGCCAACCGCCAACCCACCAGGTTTGGCCCCTGGGGCAGGCTCGCCTCGGGCCTGAGTCATAGCAGCGCCTAACAAATGCCAGGACAGAGACGTCGTAGGCGCATTGCCAACGGCCAGCCCAGCCCTGACTATCGTTAGGTGCCGTAAGTCGAGGTGACGGACGAGGCTTGGTGCTCTCCATTCCGCCGTCCTCGGGGGGAACGATGGGCGACGAGGTTCCGCGCACGACGGGGCCCACGCGCCAAGCCCTGGAAGAGCGCTTCGGCATCACCTCCGCCCAGGCCGCACGCGCATCCCAGCGGCGCGATGCGGGTGACTCGCTTGCGGACCAGCTCGAGGCGGGCTGCGTGCACGTCGTCCTGCCGCACATGGTGCTCACAGTGGACGGGCTGGAGGTGCCGCCCTTCAAGGCCGTCCGCGACAAGCAGCTCGCCTACGCGCGCGCCGTCCTCGCGAGTGCCGTCCATGGCTTCCTCAGCGAGATGCTGGCGCGTGTAACGGACCGGGGTAATGGATAGCAGGCGGGTCACCCAAGCTGTTCGTAGCGGGGGCGGCCAAGCGGATCGCCCCGGGGTCGGCCAAGCGGACCTTGAGTCGGAGCAGTCGGGACGGCGGTCTGTTCCCCCGGAAGACAGTTGGAAGAAACGCGGCTGGGAGGTGGAGTGAGCGCCTACCCGGCCAGTCATCCCGTGCATCTTCGCGAGTCCAAGAGCACCGCCCCCGCGGTGCGCCATGGCCTGCCGGACGACCTCCGCGCAGCCCTGCGCTGTCGTCACGTCAGCCGCGACATAGCGGACGTTATTCGTGTCGCGCGGCACCGTGCGTGCCGTGGCGAGGACGCGTACGCCAGCCTCGACCAGCGCCGCGAGGACAGCCGCCCCGACGCCTTTGGTCCCGCCCGTGACGAGCGCCCGTTAGCCCTTCAATTCGAGATCGAAGCTCATGAACCGATCTCCAAGCGCGTGATGAGGTGGCCAGCGATGGTGAACGCGAATAGCAACTGCGCCCGGCTGCCTGGGAAGTTGTCGCTCACCTTCGCGGTCACTGTCGTGCGCGCTCCAGCCGTGTCCGCGGACAGAGGCTCGGTGGAGAAAGCGTATTTGGCGACTCCCGCGCGGTTCCACGCGGCAATGGCGGCGCGGCCGCGATGTTCGTGTCGCTCGTCCAGGACGACGGCGTCGTCGGCGAAACACCGGGCGACGGCCTGCGGGTCGGTGGTCTCGCTGGCGAAGTAGCTCGCGATGGGCGCGGGCAGTTTCAAAGAAGCAGCGTGATTCGTTGTCATGGCCCTCCAGGTAATGGCGCGGTATCTCTTTCACAAGAACGCACGAAAAAGTGGGGTCCATGCTTTTGGGTAAGCATGACCATCACACGCCCGTGACGGCGGCCACCGGCATCAAGGGCGCCATCCCCGCCATCTCGCAGAAGATGCTCATCCAGCAACTCAGGCAGTTGGAGCAGGACGGCATCGTCGCGCGCATCGTGCACGCCCAGGTCCCACCGAAGGTCGAGTACCACCTGACCGACTTGGGCCAGTCCCTGTGCCCAGCCCATCCGCGTCCGTTTAACGCGATGGAGAAAAGCAGAGCAGAATCAAAGACATAGGTGCAGCCGAGCAGGCAGGCCCGTCGAAACGGGGGGACGAGGAACATTCTCCTGGCATGAAGAAGAGCACTCC
>NZ_RAWQ01000150.1:0-27664 GCF_003668965.1 Corallococcus sp. AB030 | reverse complement strand
CCGCCCCTCCCCCTCCCGGCCGTGAGGACGCGCCTCGTGGAGACATCGAGGAGCGCGTGGCCGCGCTGTGGCGCGACCGTCTGGGCCTGGAGTTCGTGGGCCGCCATGACGACTTCCTGGAGCTCGGCGGCAACTCGCTGACGGCCGCGCAGCTGCTCAATCAGCTCCGTGATGCCTTCGGCGTGAACCTGCCGCTGGCCGCCCTCTTCGAAGCGCCCACCGTCGCTGGCATCGCGGGACGCCTGGAGCCCCTGCTGCTCCAGGCGCCGCAGGCCCCCGTCTCCACGGAGCTTCCGCTGGTGCCCCTGCCTCGCGACGGTAGCGAGCTGCAGCTGTCCTTCGTGCAGGAGCGCGTCTGGCGCCTGGAGCAGCACCTGCCCGGCCTGTCCGCGTACAACCTCCCGTTCGTCCTCCGGCTCGAAGGCGACCTGGACGCGGACGTGATGGAGCGAGGCATCCAGGAGATCGTCCAGCGCCACGAAGCGCTGCGCACGACCTACGACACCGTGGACGGCCGCCCCGTGCAGCGCTTCCACCCGCACATGCGCGTGCCCCTCACCCGCGTGGAGCTGCGCGGCCCGCTGGAGACGCGGGAACCGGAGGCGCTGCGGCTCGCCCGTGAGGACGCCGCGAAGCCGTTCGACCTGGTCCACGGCCCCGTGCTGCGCACCACCTTGGTTCGACTGGACGCGAAGCGGCACCTGCTGATCTCCAGCATCCACCACATCGTCAGCGACACGATGTCCATCGCCCTGCTCGTCCAGGAGCTGGGCCAGCTCTACGACGCCTTCGTCCAGGGCAAGCCGTCTCCACTCAAGCCACTGCCCCTCCAGTACGCGGACTTCGGTGCATGGCAGCGCCGTGGCATCACGAGCGGCCGTCTGGCCGAACAGGACCAGGGCTGGCGGCAGCGGTTGTCCGGCATGCCGCGCCGGTTGGATCTGCCCACGGACCGTCCCCGCTCCAACGAGCCGATCATCTCCTCCCAGCGCATGACGTTGGATTTCCCGCCCGCGCTCGCCCACGAGCTGGTGGCCTTCACGCGTCGCGAGGGCTTCACCGGCTACATGACGGTGCTCGCCGCGTGGCAGACGCTGCTGCACCGCTACTCCGGCCAGACGGACGTCGTCGTCGGCACGCCTATCGCCAACCGCACGCGTCCGGAGCTGATGCCGCTCATCGGCTACGTGGCGCACTCCGAGGCGTTCCGGACGCGCTTCACCGAAGGTCTCACGTTCCGCAAGCTGCTGGCCCAGGTGCGAGGCGAGGTCGCGGACGCGCAGACGCGCCCGGACGTGCCCTTCGAGTACCTGGTGGAGGCGCTCATCCCGGGCCATGACATCGGCCGGGGGCGCATGACGGACTCCGTGTTCGTCTACCACACGGGCGCGAGCTCGTCGGAGACGCTGCAGCTCATCGGCCTGCGCGCCACGTTGGTGGAGGTGCCGGGCACGCCCGTGCAGTGGGGCTCCACCCTGAGCGCGCTCACCCTGGTCCTCTTCGAGTCCCCCACCCGCGTCCATGGCGCGCTGGAGTACGCGTCGGACCTGTTCGACGCGGCCACGACAGCGCGGCTGATGGAGCACTTCCAGGTGCTGCTCGGCGCCGCGCTCGCGAACCCCGACACGCAGGTGGCGCACCTGCCGCTCGCCACCGATGACGAGCGCCGCGCCTGGCCCACGCCTCGCGCCACACCGGGGCTGGTCCCTGTCCCCACCGCACTCGCGGAGCGGCGCGCGCGCCACGCTGGCGCCACCGCCCTGTCGCAGGGGGAGACGCACTGGACCTGGGCGGAGCTGGGCGCTCGCGCGGATGCCCTGGCCGCGAGGTTGAAGGCGCTGGGCGTGAAGGCTGGAACACCGGTGGCCGTGTGCCTGCGCACGTCGCCGGAGAAGCTGGCCGCGCTGTGGGCTGTGCTGGCCGCGGGCGGAGCATGCGTCGCCCTGGGCCCGTCCGACCTGAGCCACCTGCCCGTGTACGCGCTCGAAGGCGCCCCGGTGCCGGTGCTCGTCACCACGCGCGCGCTGGTGGCCTCCGTGCGCGTGGACGCGGCGCGCGTCGTCTACGTGGAGGATGTGCCAGCCGCGAGCGAAGCGTCCGCCACCGTCGCGCACGCGGAGCCGCACGCCCTGGCGTGGCTGCTGCCCACGGGCCGAGGCCAGCCCGCGTGGGCCCTGGGACACCGGGAGCTTGCGGAGTTCTTCACCGGCCTGGACACGCGCCTGTCGCCCCCGGACGGCGGCGCGTGGCTGGCAGCGAGCGAGCCGTCCTCCGACCGTCCGGAGCTGGAGGCCCTGTGGGCGCTCACGCGTGGCCTGCGGGTGGTGTTCCCGCCGGAGCGGCTCACCGCTCGGCTGGTGGGCCTGGGCGATGGGGGGCCTCGCGCGAAGGCGATGGACCTGAGCCTCATCTACTTCGCCAACGACGAGGACACGCTCCAGGGCCCCAAGTACGAGCTGCTGCTGGAGGGCGCGAAGTTCGCGGACGCGAATGGCTTCTCCGCGGTGTGGACACCGGAGCGGCACTTCCACTCGTTCGGCGGTCTGTATCCACAGCCGGCCGTGGTGGCGGCGGGCCTGGCCACCGTCACGAAGAACCTGCGCCTGCGCTCCGGCAGCGTGGTGTTGCCGCTGCATGATCCGCTGCTCATCGCGGAGCAGTGGTCCGTGGTGGACAACCTGTCCCAGGGCCGCGTGGGCCTGTCCGTGGCCACGGGCTGGCACACGCAGGACTTCACCTTCGCTCCGGCCAACTACGAGAAGCGGCGCGACATCCTGCTGGAGAAGCTGTCCACGCTGCGTGCCCTATGGAGAGGCGAGCGCTTCAAGCGCCCCGCGGGCGCTGGCAGCACGGCGGAGGTCGGTCTGCGCCCGAAGCCGGTGCAGAAGGAGCTGCCGGTGTGGCTCACCGCCACGGGCAACCCGGAGACGTTCCGGATGGCGGGCGAGCTGGGCGCGGGCGTGCTCACGGGCCTGATGTCGCACACGCTGGAGGAGCTGAAGCAGAAGGTGGCGCTGTACCGCGACGCGTGGCGCCGCAACGGGCACCCGGGCCGAGGCCACATCACCTGCATGCTCCACACGTACCTGGGCGACGAGGAACAGGAGGTGCTGCGCACGGTGCGCCAGCCCCTGCTGTCGTACTTCCGAAGCTCCGTGGACATCAGCACGTCGCTGCTCCAGGCGCAGGGCATCACCGACGTCCAGAAGCTGTCGCCGGACGACATCAACGCGGTCCTGGAGCGCACCTTCGAGAACCACGCGAAGAACACCGGCCTGCTGGGCACGGTGGACAGCGCGCTGCGACGGCTGCGCGACGTGCGCGCGGCGGACGTGGACGAGGTGGCGGCGCTCATCGACTTCGGCCTCGACACCCCGGTGGTGCTGGAGGGCCTGCGCCGGCTCGCGACCGTGCGTGAGCGCATGGACGCGGAGGCCGCCGCCCACCAGGAGCAGGTGCTGGTGGAGGCCGAGGCGGGCGTGGAGGGCCTGCTGGAGCTGGCGCGCCAGTCCGGCGCGGTGCTGCTGCACACGTCGGCCCGCCTGGCGCGTTCACTCAGCGAGCTGCCGGGGGCGCGTGAGTCGCTGTCGCGCGTGGGTGCGCTGGTGTTGGAGGGCGCGTCGGTGGAGCTGGGCTCGGCGCTGCACCGGGCCGCGGGCGTGGAGGTGTGGCTGTCCGGTGACGCCCAGGAAGGCGCGCTGCTGCCGCGCACGTTGGCGGAGCGCATCCCCGCGAACCTCCAGGCCTGGGTGCTGGACGCGGCCGGTCAGCCCGTGCCCGTGGGCGTGGTGGGTGAGCTGGCCCTCGCGGGCGCGGGGCTCCCGTCCGCACTGTGGCGCGCGGGTGATGAGGAGCACCGCCGCCTGGTGCCGCACCCTCGCGAGGCTTCCGCGAAGCTGTTCCGCACCGGCCGTCATGCCCGCCTGCGCGGGGATGGCCGGTTGGAGCCGGTGGCCTCGCCGTCGCGGCTCCCGCCTCCGCCCGTGGCGCGTCCCGCCGTCGTGGAAGCGCCGCGTCCCGTGGCGCCCGCCGCACCGGCGGTGGTGAACATGAGCCCACCGCCCATTCCGCGCGTGAGCCGGGAGCAGCCGCTGCCCCTGTCCTTCGCTCAGCAGCGCCTCTGGTACCTCCAGCAGATGGAGCCCACGAGCAGCGCGTACAACAACCCGGCCATCTTCCGGCTCAAGGGCGACCTGGACAGGGCCGCGCTCCAGGCCGCGCTGGACGCGATGGTGGTCCGCCACGAGGTGCTGCGCACCACCTACGCCCTGGAGGGGGACCACGCGGTGCAGGTCATCCACCCGCCCCGGGGCCTGCCGCTCCAGCACTGGGACGTGCCCGGCGACACGCCGGAGGCGCGCGAGGCGGCGATGCGCGCGTTCTGCCAGGACGCCGTGCGCCAGCCGTTCGACCTGGAGCAGGAGGTCTTGCGCGCGGCGCTGATCCGCCTGGGGGCCCAGGAGCACGTGCTGCTCGTCACCTTCCACCATGCGGTGTCCGACGCGTGGTGCACCCTGGTCATCGCGCAGGAGTTGACGGCGAACTACACGGCCTTCCGCGCGGGCCAGCCCTCTCCGCTCCCGGAGCTGCCGGTGCAGTACGCGGACTACGCCGTGTGGCAGCGCGCGTGGCTGGAAGGCGGTGTGATGGAGAAGCAGGTGGCCTGGTGGAAGGACCACCTGACCGGCGCGCCTCCGCTGGACCTGCCCACGGACCGGCCTCGCCCGGCGGTCATGTCCTCCGCGGGCGCGCGGCACACCTTCCTCCTGCCGACGGCGGTGTCCGCGCCGCTGCTGGCGCTGGGCCGCAAGCACGGCGCTACGTCGTTCATGGTGCTGATGGCCCTCTTCCAGACGGCGCTGTCGCGCTACTCGGGACAGGACGACTTCGTGGTGGGCACGCCCATCGCGGGCCGCACGCGCCCGGAGCTCGAATGGCTGATGGGGTGCTTCATCAACACCCTGCCCTTCCGCTCGAGGCTGTCTGGCCAGCCGTCCTTCGTGGAGCTGTTGGGGCGCGTGCGCACCCAGGCCCTGGAGGCCTACGCTCACCAGGACGCTCCCTTCGAGCGCGTGCTGGATTCGCTGGATCTGCCGCGCGACCTGAGCCGCACGCCGCTGTTCCAGGTGAGCATCAACGTGGTGAACATGCCGGAGGTCCAGGGCCGGCTGTCGTCGCTGGAGCTGACCCCGGTGGAAGTGCCGACCGGCACGGCGAAGTTCGACCTGGGCATGGAGGTCGTGGAGGTCAAGGACGGCTTCAACTGCGGCATGGAGTACGCCACCGCCCTCTTCGACGCGGCCACCATGGAGCGCCTGGCCCGGCACATGGTGGGTCTGGCGCGCGAGGTGGTGGCCCATCCCCAGACGCCCGTTGCCCTGCTGCCGCTCATGGACGCGGCGGAGCGCCAGCGGGTGCTGGTGGAGTGGAACGACACCTTCCAGGACTTCCCCCAGGACGCGCGCATCCCGGACCTCTTCGCCCGGCAGGCCGCGGCGAGGCCGGACGCGGTCGCGGTGGAGTCCGGCGGCGAGCGCCTGACGTACGCGCAGCTCGATGCGCGGGCGAACCAGTGGGCGCACGTGTTGCGTGAGCACGGCGTGGGCCCGGACGTGCTGGTGGCGGTGTGCCTGGAGCGCTCGCTGGAGCTCGTCGTCGCGCTGCTCGCCGCCGTGAAGGCGGGGGGCGCGTACCTGCCGTTGGATCCCAGCTACCCGGCGCCTCGGCTGGCCGCGATGTTGGAGGACGCGCCCGCGAAGGTGCTGCTCACCACGCGAGCCCTGCGCGCGGCGGTGCCCCTGCCGCCGGAGCTGCCGTCCGTCTTCGTGGAGGAGCTCGCCGCCCGGGATCTGCCCACGGCGCCGGTGGTGGCGGGAGCGGACTCGCGCCATCTGGCCTACGTGGACTTCACCTCCGGCAGCACCGGGCGCCCCAAGGGCGTCGCGGTGGATCACCGCGCGGTGATGCGCCTGCTGCACCACCCGGCGTTCGCGCGCATGAGCGCGAACGAGACGTTCCTCCAGCTGGCGCCCATCTCCTTCGACCCGGTGACGCTGGAGATCTGGGGACCGCTGCTGCACGGCGGACGGCTGGTGATGTTCCCGCCCACGTCGCCGTCGGACCTGGACGTGCTGGCCCAGGTCATCCAGCGCCATGGCGTCACCTCGATGATGCTCACCGCGGGCCTCTTCACGCAGGTCGCGGACCTGAAGCCGGAGGCCCTGACGGGCGTGCGCCAGCTGCTGGTGGGCGGCGACGTCGTCTCCCCGCCGCACGTGCGCAAGGTGCTGGAGGCGCATCCGGGCCTCGTCGTGACCGCGGGTTACGGCCCGACGGAGGCGACGCTCATCGCCGCCACGCACGTGATGACGGAAGCGGCGCGCGTGGATGCCCCCGTGCCGCTGGGCCGGCCCATCGCGAGGACGGACCTGTACGTGCTGGACGCGCGCGGACAGCCGGTGCCCCCGGGCATCCCCGGCGAACTGCACATCGGCGGCGAGGGCCTGGCGCGCGGCTACATCTCCCGGCCGGACCTCACCGCGGAGCGCTTCATTCCGCATCCCTTCTCCTCGCGGCCCGGTGAGCGCCTCTACCGCACGGGCGACCTGACCCGGTGGCGCGCGGATGGGACGCTGGACTTCCTGGGCCGCACGGACAACCAGGTGAAGGTGCGCGGCTTCCGCATCGAACTGTCGGAGGTCGAGTCCGCGCTGGGCGCTCACCCGAACGTGCGCGAGACCGTGTCCGTGGTGCGCGAGGACGTGCCCGGCGACAAGCGCCTGGTGGCGTATGTCGTCGCCCCGTCCGCCCCCGAGCCGGAGGCGCTGCGCGACTTCATGCGCCAGCGGGTACCGGACTACATGCTGCCGTCGGCGTTCGTCCTGCTGGAGTCGCTCCCGCTGACGGCCCAGGGCAAGGTGGACCGCAAGGCCCTGCCCGCGCCGGAGGGACAGCGCGCCTCGCGCCGCGAATACGTGGCGCCGCGCACCCCGAGGGAGCAGGCGCTGGCCCAGGTGATGGCGCAGGTCCTGCGCGTGGAGCGCGTGGGCCTGGACGACAACTTCTTCGAGCTGGGCGGCGACTCCATCATCAGCCTGCAGGTGGTGGCGAAGGCGCGGCAGGCCGGCGTGCGGTTGCAGGTGAAGGACCTGTTCCAGCACCCCACCCTGGGCGCGCTGGCGGCCGTGGCCCGCGACGGAGACGCCACCCTCGCGGAGCAGGGCCCGGTGGTGGGCGACGTGCCCCTCACGCCCATCCAGGTGGACCTGTTCGAGCGTGAGCCGACGTACCCGCACCACTTCAACCACGCCCTGCTGCTCAAGACCCGTCAGCCGCTGAAGCACGACCTGTTGCAGCGGGCGGTCCAGGCGCTCGTCGCCCACCACGACGCTCTGCGCCTGCGCTACGTCCACGCCGAAGACGGCACGTGGCGCCAGGAGAGCGTGGCCCCTGAGTCCGCTCCGCCCGTGCTCCTCCAGGTGGACCTGTCGATGCTGCCTCCAGAGGCCCGGGGCGCCGGGATGGAGCGGGAGGCAGCGCGCCTCCAGGCGGACTTCGCTCTGGCGACACCGCCGCTGGTGCGCGTGGCGCTGTTCCACTTCGGCGCCGGAGAGCCGCAGCGCCTGTTGCTGATCATCCACCACCTGGTGGTGGACGCGGTGTCGTGGCGCATCCTGGTGGAGGACCTGGAGACGGCGTACCTCCAGCTCCAGTCTGCCCGCGCCCCGGCGCTGCCCGCGAAGACGACGTCGTTCCTGTCCTGGGCGCAGCGGCTGGAGAAGCACGCCCTGTCGGAAGTGCTGGGCGAGCAGGAATCCTTCTGGCGGGAGGCGATGCGCGGCGACGTGGCCCCGCTGCCCGTGGATGGCCCGGGTCCGTACACGTACGCGTCACGGAGCAGCGTCGCGGTGGAGCTGGATGCGGAAGAGACGCGACAGCTGCTCCAGGAGACGCCCACCGGCTGGCGTGCGCGCATCGACGACGTGCTGCTGACCGCGCTCGGGCGGACGTTGGGCGAATGGACGGGGAAGCCGGACGTCCTCATCGAGTTGGAGGGTCACGGCCGCGAAGAACTGTTCGCGGACGTGGACGTGTCGCGCACCGTGGGCTGGTTCACGTCCGTGGCGCCGGCCCTGCTGCGGCTGCCGTCGAGTGGCTCGCTGGGTGAAGGGCTGCGCGCAGTGAGGGACTCGCTGAAGGCGTGGCCCGGCCGGGGCATCGGCTTCAACCTGCTGCGCCACCTGGGGCCTCCGGAGACGCGGGCCCGGTTGGCCGCGCTGCCCAAGGCGCAGGTGTCGTTCAACTACCTGGGCCAGCTGGACGGCACGGCCGCCGCCAGCACGCTCTTCACCCTGAGCGACGAGCCGGTGGGTCCCATCGTGGAGCCCCGGGCCTTGCAGCCGCACGCGCTGGCCGTGGACGGTTCGGTGCTCCAGGGTCGGCTGCGGATGACGTTCGGCTACAGCCACCAGCAGCACCACGAGGCGACGGTGCGCACGCTGGCGGAGCGCTTCCTCGGAGTGCTGCGCGAGCTCATCGCCCAGCGCCATTCCGAGGATGCGCGGCGGCGCACTCCCGGCGACTTCCCGCTGGCCCGCCTGTCCCAGGCCGCGCTGGACGCGGTGTTGGCGGCGCAGGGCTCCACGGTGGAGGACGTGTTCCCGCTGTCCCCGCTCCAGGAGGGCATGCTCTTCCACGCCCTGAATGATCCGGAGGCGGCCTACTACTTCGAGCAGGCCGGGTGGTCGAGCCACTCGGACGTGGACATCGCGCTGCTCCAGCGGACGTGGCAGACGGCGGTGGACCGCAACCCCATCCTGCGCACCGCGTTCGTGTGGGAGGGCCTGGAGTCGCCGCTCCAGGTGGTGCACTCGCACGCCACGCTGCCGTTCATCATCCACGACTGGCGCCACCTGCCAGAGGCGGAGCAGCCGGCCGCGTTGGCGAAGCTCACGGCGGAGGACCGTGCGCGCGGCTTCGACGTGTCTCGGGCGCCGCTGTCGCGGATGACGGTGGTGCGCCTGGGCGAGTCGCGCTGGCGCTTCCTCTGGAGCCACCACCACCTGCTGATGGACGGCTGGAGCATGGGCCTGTTCTTCCAGGAGGTCTTCGCCCTCTACGACGCCGTGCACGCCGGGACTCCGCCGCCGCCCATGGGCCGGCCTCCGTTCCGCGACTACATCGCGTGGTTGGACCGCCGGGATCTGGTGGAAGACGAGCGCTTCTGGCGAGACCAGCTCACGGGCCTGTCGGCGCCCACGCCCCTGCCCTCGGTGCGGCCTGCGTCCCTGGTGCGGCCCAGCACGTCCGAGAAGCGGCCCGACGTGAGGGTGACGCTGCCGGCGCCAGTGACCACCGCGCTGGAGTCCTTCGCGCGGCGGCATCAGCTCACGCTCAACACGCTGACGCAGGCGGCCTGGGCGCTGGTCCTGGCGCGCCACGCGGACACGCGAGACGTGCTCTTCGGAACGACGCTCGCGGGCCGTCCGCCGGAACTGCCGGGCGCGGACGCCATGCTGGGCCTGCTCATCACCACGCAGCCGGTACGAATCACGCTGCCCGGTGATGGCGAACCCGTGCTGCCGTGGCTCCAGTCGCTCCAGGCGAAGCTGCTGGGCATCCAGCAGCACCAGTACTCGCCGCTGGTCTCGACGCATGGCTGGAGCGACATCCCCCGAGGACAGCCGCTCTTCCAGTCGCTGTTCGTCTTCGAGAACTACCCGTTCGACGAGTCGGTGTTGCGCCGCTTCACCGCGATGGACCTGCGCGACCTGGAGTTCGGCGACAGCACGAACTACCCGCTGTCGGCCACCGTGATACCGCGCGAAGAACTCCAGTTGCAGCTGGTCTACGACGCGGGCCACTTCGACGCGGGCGCCATGCAGAGGGTGTTGGGCCAGTGGCGGCAAGCGCTGGAGGGATTGCTCCAGCCGGACGCCCGGATCGAGGACGTGTCACTGCTGCCCGCGGAGGACCGCGCGTGGCTGCTGCGCACCGGCACCGGCGACGCCATGGCCTTCGAGCGCGACGCCACCCTGCATGCGCGCTTCGAACGCCAGGCCGCCGCGACGCCGGACGCCAACGCCGTGGTGTTCGGCGGGACGACGCTGACCTTCCGCCAGCTCAACGCGCAGGCGAACCAGCTCGCCTGGCACCTGCGGTCGCTGGGAGTGTGCCCTGAGGTGACAGTGGGTCTGTGCCTGGAGAGGTCGGCGGAGGCCATCGTGGCGCTGCTGGCGGTGCTCAAGGCCGGAGGCGCCTTCGTTCCGGTGGACCCGTCGGCCCCAGCCGCGCGCAAGTCGTTCGTCCTCAAGGATGGTGGCGCGAGCGTGCTGGTGACGACGCGGGCTCTGCAAGAGGCGTGGCACCCAGAGGTGCCCCACCTGGTGCGGCTGGACGCAAAACCTGTCGGACAGTCGGACAGGTTTGGGAAGGCCGCGTCGGGAGCCGAGGCCAGCGAACCTGTCGGACAGTCGGACAGGTTCGCTGAGAACCTGCCGCCGGCGGCGGGCCCGGCGAACCTGGCCTACGTCATCTACACGTCGGGCTCCACCGGCACGCCCAAGGGCGTGATGGTGCAGCACCGGTCGGTCCTCAACTTGCATCAGGCTCTGACCCGCAGCCTCCACGCAGGGTTGGCACCGGGACAGCGCGTCACCGTCAACGCGCCGCTGCACTTCGACGCATCCATCGCCCAGGTGGTCCAGCTGCTCGCCGGCCACTGCCTGCACATCGTCCCGGAGGACGTGCGGCAGGACGCGGAGGCGATGGTTGCGTGGCTGGAGGGCCAGCGCATCGACGTGCTGGACTGCACGCCGTCGCAGCTGCGGCTCATGCTGGCCTCGGGCCTGCTGGAGCGCGCCCACGTGCCGGGAGTCATCTCCGTCGGTGGCGAGGCGGTGGACGAAAGCTCCTGGCGCCAGCTGCGTGCATCCAACCGCACGCGGGCGTTCAACGAGTACGGCCCCACGGAATGCACGGTGGACGCGGCGGACTGGCGCATCCAGGACGCGGCCCAGGAGACGCCCGTCATCGGTCGTCCGCTGGCCAACCTCAACGCGTACGTGCTCGACGGGCACCAGCGACTGGTGCCTTTGGGAACACCGGGCGAGCTGTGCCTCGGCGGCGAAGGCGTCACGCGTGGCTACCTGGGCCGACCGGACCTGACGGCCGAACGCTTCGTGCCGGATCCGTTCAGCACGGAGCCCGGCGCGCGGCTCTACCGCACGGGTGACAAGGCCCGCTGGCGCGAGGACGGCACGCTGGAATACCTGGGCCGGTTGGACTTCCAGGTGAAGCTGCGCGGCTATCGCATCGAGCTGGGGGAGATTGAAGCCGCGCTGCGCTCGCACCCGGACATCCGGGACGCGGTGGTGCTGGTTCGCGAGGACCGGCTCATCGCCTGGATCGCGCCCCAGGTGGACACGGCGACCCTGCGTCAGCACCTCCGGCGGACCCTGCCGGATTACATGGTGCCCGCCGCGTTCGTTGTGCTGGACGCCCTGCCCCAGACCCCCAACGGCAAGGTGGACCGCGACGCCCTGCCCTCGCCCGAGGCTGCCCCGGCCTCCGAGCGCGTCATCGAACCGCCCTCGACGCCCACGGAGGTGACGCTGGCCTCGCTGTGGAGCGAGGTGCTCCGCGTCCCGGCGGTGGGCCGCCATGACGGCTTCTTCGAACTGGGCGGCCACTCGCTGCTGGCCACGCAGCTGGTGTCGCGAGTGCGTGCGCGCTTCGGCATGGAGCTGCCCCTGCGGGCGCTGCTGGAGGGCCCCACCGTGGCGGAGTTGGCGCGCCGGATCGACGCGCTCCAACAGCCCCAGCAGCAGGATGCGTCCGCTTCCGCGCTGCCCTCGCTGGTCCGCGCGGAACGGCCGGACGTGCTGCCGCTGTCGTTCGCGCAGCAGCGCATGTGGTTCGTCGAGCAGCTGGGCACCGCGGGCACCGCCTACAGCATCTCGCACCTGATGGACCTGGACGGCTCGCTGGACGTCATCGTCCTGCTGGCCGCGTTCGACGAACTGGTGCGCCGCCACGAAGCGCTGCGCACCACGTTCCAGTCGCGCGAAGGCACGCCGTCGCAGGTCATCCACCCGCCGTTCCCCATGTCCCTGCGGCACGCGGACCTGTCCGCGCTCCCGACACATGAGGCGCGGGAAGCGGAGGTATCGCGGCTGGCCCGGGAGGAGTCCTCCACCCCGTTCGACCTGGAGCAGGGCCCACTGTTCCGAGGGCTCCTGATGAAGCTCGGGGCCACGAAGCACGTGCTGCTGCTCAACACGCACCACATCGTCACGGATGGCTGGTCCACCGGTGTGCTGGTGCGGGAGATGGGCGCGCTCTACGCGGCGTTCGCGGCGGAGCAGCCGTCGCCGTTGCCAGAGCTGACGGTGCAGTTCGCGGACCACGCCCTCTGGCAGCGCGCCTGGTTCCAGGGCGAGGTGCTGGAGTCGCAGGTCGCGTACTGGCGCGACCAACTGGACGGCGCCGCCCCCTACCTGGAGCTGCCCACGGACCACCCGCGTCCATCACTTCAGGGGGCCTATCGCGCCGGCTCCCAGCCCCTCGTCCTGTCGCGGGAGCTGAGTGAAGCGGTGGAGGCGTACGCGCGGCAAGCGTCCTCCACGCCGTTCATGGTGCTGCTCACGGCGTTCCAGTTGCTGTTGCACCGGTACTCCGGACAGGAGGACGTGCTCGTGGGGTCGCCCATCGCGGGCCGTCGCCACGCCGAGTCGGAGTCGCTGATCGGCTACTTCGCGAACACAGTCGTGTTGCGCACCCGGATGCGCGGGACACAGCGCTTCCGCGAGCTGCTGGACGCGGTGCGCGCCACCACGCTGGGCGCCTACGAGCACCAGGACCTCCCCTTCGAAAAGCTGGTGGAGGTGCTCCAGCCGGAGCGCGACCTGGGCCGCACACCGCTCTTCCAGGTGACGTTCACGCTCCAGAACGCACCCATGCCAGAGCTGGCGCTGCCAGGACTGACGCTCAAGGCCCGCGAGGATCTGAAGGAGTCCACCCACTTCGATCTGCAATGCGTGCTGGCTCGAGGGCCGGATGGCTTCGAAGGCGTGCTGGGCTTCAACCAGGACCTGTTCGATCCGGACACGGTGGCCGGCATGGTCGAGCACCTGCGGGTGCTCCTGGAGTCGGCGCTCCGCTCGCCGGACGCGCGGCTGCCGGAGCTGCCGTGGCTCACCAGGGCGGAGCGTCAGCGGCTGCTCTCCGACTGGAGCGGCACCTCCCGCGACTTCCCGCGTGACGCGTCCGTGGCCTCGCTCTTCACCGAGCAGGCCGCGCGCACGCCGGACGCCACGGCGCTCAAAGCCGGTGAGCGGCGGATGTCCTACGCGGCGTTGGACCGGGCTTCGAACCAGCTCGCGCATCACCTGAGGCGTCAGGGCGTGCGGCCCGGCCACCGGGTGGGCCTGTGCGTGGAGCGTTCATTCGAGAGCATCACCGCGCTGCTCGGCATCCTGAAGGCCGGCGCGGCCTACGTGCCGGTGGACCCCCAGGCCCCCGCGGAGCGCATCGCGTGGGTGCTGCGCGAGGCGGGCGTCAGCCTGCTCGTGACCGAGGATGCGGTGGCGGACGAGCTGCCGGCCGTCACGGACCTCCAGGTCCTGTTGGACGCGGACGCCGCTGTCATCGCGAGGCAGTCCGAAGCGGCGCTGGACCTGGCGGTGTCCTCGGAGGCGCTGGCCTACGTGATGTTCACGTCGGGAAGCACCGGCCGGCCCAAGGGCGTGAGCGTGCCGCACCGGGGCATCACGCGCCTGGTGCGCGGTGCGGACTTCATCCACTTCGGTCCGGAGGAGGTCTTCCTCCACCTGGCACCCATCGCGTTCGACGCGTCCACGCTGGAAGTCTGGGGCGCGCTGCTGAACGGGGCGACGCTGGTCGTGGCCCCCGCGGGCGCGCTGTCGCTCGGGGACACGGGCGCGCTGCTGCGGCGCGAGGGCATCACCACGCTGTGGCTCACCGCCGCCCTCTTCGAGCAGATGGTGCTGCACCAGGGCGACGCGCTGGCCCGCGTGAGGCAGGTGCTGGCGGGTGGCGACGTGCTGCCCGTGGAGCGAGTGCGCGAACACCTGAAGCGGCTGCCTCCAGGCGCCGTGCTGGTCAATGGCTACGGCCCCACGGAGAACACGACATTCTCCGCCACGCACACGCTGCGCGCGGGTGACACCGTGGGCCGCTCGGTGCCCATTGGCCGGCCGCTGTCGAACTCCACGGCGTGGGTGCTGGACGCGACGCTCCAGCCCGTACCGCCGGGTGTGCCGGGCACGCTGTACGTGGGCGGAGACGGACTGGCCTGGGGCTACCTCCAGCGCCCGGACCTCACCGCCGAACGCTTCATTCCCCACCCCTTCGCCGCTGAACCCGGAGCGCGCCTCTACGACACGGGCGACCGCGTGCGCTGGCTGCGTGACGGGACATTGGAGTTCCTGGGCCGCGCCGACTTCCAGGTGAAGCTGCGCGGCTTCCGCATCGAGCTGGGCGAAATCGAAGCCGTGCTGCGCCAGTCGCCGGAGGTCGAAGAGTCGGTGGCCGTGGTGCGCGAGGACGTGCCCGGCGACAAGCGCCTCGTGGCCTACGTGGTGAGCGGTGAAGGCCTGGACACGGGCGTGCTGCGGGCAGCCGTGCAGAAGCAGCTGCCGGACTACATGGTGCCGTCCGCCATCGTGGTGCTGCCGAAGTTGCCGATGAGCCCCAACGGCAAGGTGGACCGCAAGGCCCTGCCCGCGCCGAAGACCCGTGTGGCGGACCCCGCATCCGCCACGCCCCGGAGCGCGCTGGAGAAGGCACTCGCGGACATCTGGGCGGAGGTGCTGCACCTGGACACCGTGGACATCCACGGCGACTTCTTCGAGCTGGGTGGGCACTCGCTGCTGGCCACGCAGGTGGTGGCGCGCATCCGTTCATCGCTGGGTCTAGAGCTGCCACTGGGCGAGCTGTTCCGCGCGCCCACGGTGGCGTCGCTGGCGGAGCGGCTGGTGGATGCCCGCCGCACCCAGGCGCCGCCGCTGGTCCCCGTGTCGCGCACGTCGGCGCCCGCTCTGTCCTTCGCGCAGCAGCGGCTGTGGTTCGTGGACCAGTTGGAGCCGGGCAGCCCGCTCTACAACATGCCGCTGGCGCTGAGCCTCACCGGCGACCTCGACGTGGAAGCATTGCGCGGAAGCCTGGACGCGCTGATGGCGCGGCATGAATCCCTGCGGACCACCTTCCGCATGGAGGCGGGCAAGCCGGTACAGGACATCCACCCGGAGGGCCACGTCCCCCTGGAGCTGGTGGACCTGACGGGCCTGGGAAGTCGCGCCGCGAAGCAGGCCGAAGCCCAGCGCCAGGGCCACGCGGAGACGCTCCGCCCGTTCGACCTGACGCGCGGGCCGGTGATCCGTGCACTGCTCATGAATCTGGACGCGCGCGAGCACGTGCTGGTGCTGCACCTGCACCACATCGTGTCCGACGGCTGGTCGCTGGGCGTCCTCGTGCGGGAGCTCACGGCCCTCTACGCGGCGCTGCGAACGGGCCAGCCCGTGACGCTGTCCCCGCTGCCAGTGCAGTACGCGGACTACGCCGTCTGGCAGCGCGGCTGGCTCCAGGGCGGCGTGCTCCAGGCACAGGTGGAGTGGTGGAAGCAGCAGTTGTCCGGGGCCCCCTTCGTGCTGGACCTGCCCACGGACCGGCCGCGGACGGCCGGTGCGGATCGGCGCGGTGGGCGGATCCAGGTGTCGCTGCCGCGCGCCCTGAGCGAGCGCGTGGAGGCGCTGGCGCAAGCGGAAGGCACCACGCCCTTCATGGCGCTGCTTGCTGCGTTCCAGGCCGTGCTGTCGCGCACGTCCGGACAGGACGACGTGCTGGTGGGCTCGCCCATCGCGAACCGCCGGCAGGCGGAGACGGAAGGCCTCATCGGCTTCTTCGTGAACATGCTGGTGCTGCGCGGGCGCTTCAGCGCACGGACGACGTTCCGCGAGCTTCTCGCGCAGATGCGCGCCACGACGCTGGGCGCGTACGAGCATCAGGACATCCCGTTCGAGCACCTGGTGGAGGCGCTCCAGCCCGAGCGTGACCTGGGCCGCACGCCGCTGTTCCAGGCGATGTTCGCGCTCCAGAACGCCCCCTTGCCGGAGCTGGCGGTGCCCGGCCTCATCGTGGCGCCAGCCCACCTGGAGGGCGATGCCCCCTCGCAGTTCGAGCTGGCCCTGAACCTGAGCCGCTCGGCGGACGGCTACGAGGGCCACCTGGGCTACGCGGCGGAGCTGTTCGACACGGCCACCATCGAGCGGCTCTTCGCCCAGCTGCGGCGGTTGCTGGAAGCCGTGTGCGACGCGCCGGACCTGCCGCTGGCGGACGTGTCGCTCGTCTCGCCGGAGGAGCTGGTGCGGCTGGTGCGCGTGGGCAGCGGCGAGTTGGTGGACTTCGAACGGGACGCCACGTTGCACGGCCTCATCGAGCGGCAGGTGGCGCGCACCCCGGATGCCCCCGCTGTCGTGTTCGAGGCGTCGTCGCTGACGTACCGGCAGCTCGACACGCGGGCGAACCAGCTCGCGTGGCGGCTGCGTTCGCTGGGTGTGGGGCCAGAGGTGAAGGTGGCGCTGTGCCTGGAGCGTTCGGTGGAGGCCATCGTGGCGCTCCTCGCGGTGCTCAAGGCCGGTGGCGCCTTCGTCCCGTTGGATCCTTCCGCCCCGGCGGCGCGCAGGGACTTCGTGCTGAAGGACAGCGGCGCGGCCGTGCTCGTCACGACCGAAGCCGCCTGCGGGGACTGGAGCCCCGACGGCGTCCACGAAGTGTGGCTGGACGTCGAGCAGACCGGCCTGGGCGCCCTCTCGCATGAGCCCCCGCCCGCCCTGACGGGCCCGGAGCACCTGGCGTACGTGCTGTACACGTCCGGATCCACGGGCACGCCCAAGGGCGTGATGGTGCAACACCGCACCATCCTCAACATGCACCGGGCCTTCATCCGCGCCTTCTACGCGGGCCAGCCCAAAGGCCAGCGCGTCACCGTCAACGCGCCGCTGTACTTCGACGCGGTGATGGACCGCGTGGTGCAGCTCATCGACGGCCACTGCCTCCACATCGTCCCGGACGCGCTGCGCGTGGACCCGGAGGCGATGCTTGCGTGGCTGGACCAGCACCGCATCGACTCGTTCGACTGCACGCCCGCGCAGCTCAAGCCCCTCCTGGCGGCGGGGATGCTGGAGCGGGCCTGGGTGCCACCCCTCGTGATGATGGGCGGCGACGCACTGGACGCGGAGGCGTGGCGCAAGCTGGCCGCGACGGACCGCACGCGCGTCTTCAACGGCTACGGCCCCACGGAGTGCACGGTCTGCACGGCGGGCGTCGTCATCCAGGGGAGCCTCCGCACGGAGCCCTTCATCGGCCGGCCCGTGGCGAACCTGAATGCGTACGTGCTCGACGCGAGGCAGCGCCTGGTGCCCTTCGGCACGCCGGGCGAGTTGTGCTTCTCCGGCGAAAGCGTCACCCGCGGCTACCTGGGCCGTCCGGACCTGACGGCCGAGCGATTCGTGCCAGACCCCTTCAGCGCGGAGCCCGGAGCCCGCATCTACCGCACGGGCGACAAGGGTCGCTGGAGGCCGGACGGCACGCTGGAGTTCATGGGCCGCCTGGACTTCCAGGTGAAGCTGCGCGGCTACCGCATCGAGCTGGGCGAAATCGAAGCCACGCTGCGCACCCACTCGGGCGTCCGTGACGCGGTGGCCCTGGTGCGCGAGGACGTGCCGGGCGACGCGCGGCTCGTGGCCTACGTGGTGGCGGAAGGCGACACGGAAGGGTTGCGCGAGCACCTGCGCCGGCACCTGCCGGAGTACATGGTGCCGTCGGCTTTCGTCGCCCTGCCCGCCCTGCCGCTGACGCCCAACGGCAAGGTGGACCGTAAGGCGCTGCCCTCACCGGAGGCGCGGCTGCGTGCCGCGCGCTCGTACGAGGCCCCGGCGACGCCCGCGGAGGTGGCCCTGGCCTCGCTGTGGGAGGAGCTATTGAACGTGCCAGTGGTGGGCCGCAACGACCACTTCTTCGAGCTGGGCGGCCACTCCATCCTGGCCACGCAGCTGGTCTCCCGCATCCGCGCCCGCTTCGGCGTGGACGTGGGCGTCCGCGCGCTGTTCGAGTCCCCCACCGTGGCGGCGCTCGCCCAGCGGCTGCCGGATGCACCGGAGGCCAACGCCCTGCCACCGCTGCGTCCCGCCGCGACGCCCGGTCCGCACCCGCTGTCGTTCGCGCAGCAGCGGCTGTGGTTCATCGATCAGCTCGACCCGGGTAGCGCGCTCTACAACATGCCCACGGCGCTGCGCCTCTCCGGCGCGGTGGACGTGCCCGCGCTCCAGCAGTCCTTCGATGCGCTGGTGGAACGCCACGAAGCGCTGCGCACCACCTTCGAAGCGCACGACGGCGAACCCCGCCAGCACGTGCACCCCGCCCCCACCGGAGTCCTGTCGGTGGTGGACCTGACGGGCCTGCCCGACGACGAGAGAGAGACGGAGGCCGTGCGGCTCGCGAGCGAGGACGCGATGAAGCCCTTCGACCTCGCCGTGGGCCCGCTGGCGCGCCTCACGCTCCTGAAGCTGGGCGAAGAGGAGCACGTGTTGCTCCTGTGCATGCACCACGCCATCGGCGACGGCTGGTCCATGAGCATCCTGGTGCGCGAAGTCACCGCGCTCTACGAGGCCTTCCGGCAGGGCCAGCCCTCGCCGCTGGCTCCGTTGCCGGTGCAGTACCCGGACTTCGCCGTGTGGCAGCGCGGTTGGCTCCAGGGCGAAGTGCTGGACGCGCAGCTGGGCTGGTGGACGCAGCAGTTGGCCGGAGCCCCGCAGGCCCTGGCCCTGCCCACCGACAAGCCGCGCCCGCCCCAGCGCTCCGCCAGGGGCGCGACGTTCCCGGTGCGCCTGTCGCAGTCGTTGAGCGAAGCGGTGGAGGCCCTGGCCCAGCGCGAAGGGGCAACGCCCTTCATGCTATTGCTCGCGGCCTTCCAGACGCTGCTGCACCGGTACTCCGGTCAGGAGGACCTGCTGGTGGGCACGTCCATCGCGGGCCGGCGCCACGCGGAGACGGAGGGCCTCATCGGCTTCTTCGTCAACACGCTGGTGCTCCGCGCACGGTTCGACGGCCGCCCGTCGTTCCGCCAGCTGCTCTCGCAAGTGCGCGCCACCACGCTGGGCGCATACGAGCACCAGGACATCCCCTTCGAGCGCCTGGTGGAAGCCGTGCAGCCCGCGCGCGACCTGTCGCGCACGCCGCTCATCCAGGCCCTCTTCGCGCTCCAGAACCTGCCGGAAGCGGAGGTGCGCCTGCCGGAGCTGACGCTGCGTCCGGTGGAGGTGGACCTGTCCTCGACGAAGTTCGATCTGGACCTGAGCATGGCCCGCACGGAGCGGGGCTTCGAGGGCGCCCTCTCCTACGCCACGGACCTCTTCGAACCCGCCACGGCCCGCCGGCTCTCGGAGCACTTCCTCCAACTGCTGGAAGCCGCCGTCACCCGGCCGGACGCGAAGGTGGACAGCCTGCCCCTGCTGACGGCGGAGGAGCGCCAGTGGGTGCTGGAGGAGTGGAGCGGCGAGACGGCTCCCTTCGAAGTCGACGTGCCCTTCCACGCGCGCTTCGAACAGCAGGTGACGCGCACGCCCAAGGCGCCCGCCGTGGTGATGGGCGACACCTCCGTGTCGTTCCACCAGCTCAACGTGCGCGCGAACCAACTGGCGCATTACCTGCGCTCGCTGGGCGTGGGCCCGGACGTGCCGGTGGCGTTCTGCCTGGAGCGTTCGACAGAGGCCATCGTCACCATCCTGGGCATCCTCAAGGCGGGCGGCGCATACGTGCCGCTCGACCCGGCGGCACCTGAAGCGCGCAAGGCCTTCATCCTGGAGAACAGCGGCGCGGCCGTGCTGGTGACTACCCAGGCGCAGGTGGAGTCGTGGCAGCCACCGACGCGGCACGTGGTGCGGCTGGACGCGGACGCGCGGCGCATCGAGTCGTCCTCGCCGGGCAACCCGCGGTCGGGCGTGCGGCCGGAGCATCTGGCCTACGTCATCTACACGTCGGGCTCCACGGGCGCGCCCAAGGGCGTGATGATCCAGCACCGCTCGCTGGCGCACCTGCGGCGCGCGATGAATGAAACCTGCTTCGACCGGGCGTCGTCCCGGCCGCTGCGGGTCAGCGTCAACGCGCCGTACTTCTTCGACGCGTCGGTGCAGCAGCTGTCGCTGATGCTGGACGGACACTGCCTGTTCCTCGTCCCGGAGACCGTGCGGCGGGATCCGGAGGCGATGCTCACGTGGGTGGAGCAGCACCGCATCGACCTGCTGGACACCACGCCGTCGCAGTTCCAGCTGCTGCTGGAGGCGGGCCTGCTGGAGCGCGAGCATGTGCCGAGCCTCTGCTCCATCGGCGGCGAAGCCATGGACGAGGTGACGTGGCGCACGCTCACGGCGACGGAACGGACCTGGGCCTTCAACGCCTACGGCCCGACCGAGGTCACCGTGAACGCGACCATCGCCCCCATCCAGGGCAGCCCCATGTCCACGCCCGTCATCGGTCGCCCGCTGCTGAACCTGAGCGCGTACGTCCTGGACGCGAACCTGAACCCCGTGTCCGTGGGTGTCCCGGGCGAGCTCTACATCGGGGGCGAGGGCCTGGCGCGCGGCTACCGCCACCGGCCGGACCTCACGGCGGAGCGCTTCATCCCCCATCCGTTCAGCACGGAGCCCGGGGCGCGGATGTACCGCACGGGCGACCGGGTCCGGTGGATGCAGGATGGCACCCTGGAGTACCTGGGCCGGGTCGACTTCCAGGTGAAGCTGCGCGGCTACCGCATCGAGCTGGGCGAAATCGAGGCCGCGCTGCGTGCGTCTCCGGGCGTCCGCGACGCGACGGTGTTGCTGCGTGAGGACGTCCCCGGACTCCCGCGCCTGGTGGCGTATGTAACGCCAGAGGTGGACACCGCGACGCTGCGGGGACACCTGCAGCGCTCGTTGCCGGAGTACATGGTGCCCGCGGCCTATGTCGCCCTGCCCGTCCTGCCGCTGACGCCCAACGGCAAGGTGGACCGCAAGGCGCTGCCCGTCCCCGTGGACGGACCCGTGAGCCCCGAGACCCACGTGGGCCCCAGGAACGAAGTCGAGGCGCGGGGCGCGGCGCTCTGGGCGGAGGCATTGGGCGTGTCCACCGTGGACGTGCGCACCAGCTTCTTCGAACTGGGCGGGCACTCGCTGCTCGCGGTGCGGCTGATGGCGGCGGTGCACCGGGAGACGGGCCGGAAGCTCCCGCTGTCGGCGCTCTTCCAGGCCCCCAGCGTGGAGCGGTTCGCGGTCCTGCTGGCAGAGGCAGAGCCGAAGCCCTTCACGCCACTGGTGCCCTTCACGAAGGAAGGCACGGGCAGCGCGCCGCCGTTCTTCTTCGTGCACCCGGTGGGAGGCAACGTGCTGGCCTACGCGGAGCTCGCGCGGAGGCTGGGACCGGATCAGCCCTTCTACGGCATCCAGGCCCGAGGCCTCGACGGCGCGGATCAGCCGCTGGACACCGTGGAGGCCCTGGCCGCCAGCTACGTGCGGGTGGTGCGTGGGGTCCAGCCCCACGGTCCGTATCACCTGGGTGGGTGGTCCCTGGGCGGCGTCATCGCCTACGAGATGGCGCACCAGCTCCGCGAAGCAGGTGAAGCGGTGGAGCTGCTGGCGATGATCGACTCGTACGTACCGGAGACGGTGTCGGACTCGGAGCCGGACCTGGACCGCACGCTGGCGGTGGGCATGTTCGCGCAGGACCTGATGGGCGTGTCGCTGGCGGACCTGGACGTGGACACGGCGGAGCTGGCGACGCTGGAGCCTGAGGCGGCGCTCGCGAAGGTGCTGGAGTCCGCGGCCCGGTCCGGCGCGCTGCCACCCGGAGTGGACGCCACGGCCCTCTTCCAGGTCTTCGAGGCGAACCTCGAAGCAGCCCGGCGCTACCACCCGCCCGCCATGGATCAGCGGTTGGTGCGCTTCCAGGCGGAAGAGCTCGTCGATGACACGGGCACGGGAGACGGTGGCTGGGCGGCGCTCGTGGGAGACCGGCTGGAGTCGCATCGCCTGCCGGGCACCCACTACACGCTGCTACGCGATCCGGTGGTCCAGTCCGTGGCGGAGTTGCTGATGAAGGCGCTCCGCGACGCGGGCAAGAAGTAACGCAGGCACCGCGAGTCCCTGCCGCCCACAACGCGGAAACCCCGCTCCCTCCTTCGAGGGGGCGGGGCCCGTGAACAGAGTGACTGGCGCGCCGCGGCGCTACATGCGCGATCAGGTCCGCGACGTTCACCACGCGTGACAGGCCAGAGTCGGTGAAGGCGCGACACGGGATGTATCAGGCGGGTCAAGCTAGAAAGGTTTCATGGAGTGGTTGAAGAGCCTGCTCGGCCGCGCTTGAGGGCGTGCCGAGTCCCCGCTCCCCGAGTGGGCTGGCGTCAGGAACCTCCGGGGTTTCGTCACCAGGAGTGCCGAGGAATTGAGCACCCGGGCTGCTATTAAGTGTCGGCGCTTTCTCGACACATGGATGGCTCCCCGTGCACGACTTCTCGCGAACCCTTCCTGGCGTCCTGCTGAAGCTTGTCCAAGGTCCGTCCGCCCACGCGCCGCTCTACACGTTCCTGGGTGAAGCCGACGGTGAAGAGACCGTGTGGAGCGCGTTCGACTTGGACGTGCGAGCGCGGCGGATAGCCTCGGCGCTGCGTGAGCGTGGCGCGCAAGGCGAGCGAGTGCTGCTGCTGTACCCGCCGGGACTGGACTACATCGCGGGCTTCTTCGGCTGCCTGTACGCGGGAGCGGTGGCGGTGCCCGCGTATCCGCCGGACCCGATGCGGCTGGAGCGCACCCTGCCCCGCCTGCGGGCCATCATCCAGGACGCGCGTGCGTCGGTGGTGCTCACCACGTCGGGCATCCTCGGGCTGTCGGACTTCGTCTTCGAGCAGGCGCCGGACTTCCGCGCGCTGCACTGGATGGCGACGGATGAGTTGCCGGAGGGCGGCGAGCAGGACTGGGTTGCGCCGGAGGGCCTGGGCGCGGAGTCGCTCGCGTTCCTTCAGTACACGTCTGGGAGCACGGGCACGCCGAAGGGCGTGATGCTCACGCACGGCAACCTGCTGCACAACCTGTCGCTCATCCACGGTGCCTTCGGCGCACGAGCGGACAGCGTGGGCGTCATCTGGCTGCCGCCGTACCACGACATGGGGCTCATCGGCGGCATCCTGGAGCCGCTGTACGGAGGCTTCCCGGTGACGTTGATGTCGCCGATGGCGTTCCTCAAGCGGCCCATGGCGTGGCTGGAGGCGGTGTCGCGCTTCGGGGGAAGCATCAGCGGCGGGCCGAACTTCGCGTTCGACTTGTGCGTGAGAAAGAGCACGCCGGAGCAGCGGCGTGCGTTGGATTTGAGCCGGTGGGAGGTGGCCTTCTGCGGCGCGGAGCCGATTCGCCCGGAGACGCTGGAGCGCTTCGTGGAGGCCTTCGGCCCCAGTGGCTTCCGGCGCGAGGCCTTCTTCCCTTGCTACGGGCTGGCGGAGGGCACGCTCATCGTCTCCGGCGGGGAGAAGTCGGCGCCGCCGGTGTCGGTGACGATTTCGGGTGAGGGGCTGGAGCGGCACCGCGCGGAGGAAGTGGGCGCGGCGGAGCCCGGTGCGCGCACGCTGGTGGGGTGTGGCCAGACGCTGGCGGAGCAGCGAATCGCCATCGTGGACCCGGAGACGCTGGAGCGGCGTGCTCCCGGTGAAGTGGGCGAAGTCTGGGTGTCGGGGCCGAGCGTGGCCCAGGGGTATTGGGGCCGCGAGGAGGCGACGCGCGAGACGTTCCATGCGCGCATCGCGCGTGAGGACGGCGGGCCGTACCTGCGCACCGGGGACTTGGGCTTCCTGCGGCCGGAGGGAGAGCTGTACGTCACGGGGCGGCGCAAGGACCTCATTATCCTGCGCGGGAGGAACCACTACCCGCAGGACCTGGAGGCGACGGTGGAGGGGGCGCACCCGGCGCTGAGGCCCGGGGGCGGCGCGGTGTTCTCGGTGGAGGTGAGGGGCGAGGAGCGCGCCGTGGTGGTGCAGGAAATCGACGTGCGGCGGCTGGGCGGACTGCGTGAGCAGCTGGCGGCGGCGGACGCGGCGGTGGGCACCATCCGTCAGCGGCTGGCGGAGTCGCACGAGGTGCAGGCGCACGCGGTGGTGCTCATCGAGCCGGGCAGCCTGCCCAAGACGTCCAGCGGCAAGGTGCAGCGTCACGCGTGCCGAGCGGCCTTCCTCGCGGAGACATTGCAGGAGGTGACGGCGTGGCGGGCGGAGCCGCCAGGTGGCGCGCGTTCGTCGTCCGAGGCTCCTCTCCCCGCTTCATCCGAATCCGTCCCAGGCTCCAGCGGGGCTCGGTCCATTACCGCGCCGGACTTCAGCGCATCCGAGTCGTCGCCTTCGTCCCGGCAGTCATCGAGTCATGACGGCGGAACCATCAGCCCGGCCGCTCCTGGCGCGGGTTCTGGAGCACGCGAAGCGGCGCCCGTCTCAGAGGGCCTGCCCACGAATGCGGACGAGGCAGCGCTGGTGGCATGGCTGCACGACGTCGTGGCCCGGCACATGCGCATGCGCCGTGAGGACATCGACGTCGGTGCTCCAGTGACTCGCTACGGGCTGGACTCGTTGGGCGCGGTGGAGTTGGCGCACGAAATGGGTATCGGCACGATGCGCGTGACGGTGCCCATGGAGTGGTTGCTCCAGGGACCGAGCATCACGTCCCTTGCACGGCAGCTGATCGCGGCCCGCACAGCGGCGTCCGCCCCTGCATCGAGCACGCTGCGTCGCCGGGAAGTAACAGGCGACCGGGCGGCGTCCTTCGCGCAGGCGCGGCTATGGTTCCTGGATCGGTACGCACCGGGCGACGTGACCTACAACCTTCCCGCCGCCGTGCGACTGGAAGGCGAGCTGGACGTGGCCACGCTGGAGAACAGCCTCCTCGTGCTCGCCGCGCGCCATGACGCGCTGAGGACTTCCTTCCGGGAACAGGACGGAAGGCCGCTGCAGGTCATCGCGAGCTTCGCATCCCTGCCGCTGGCCCGCGTATCACTGGAGTCCCTGCCCGCGGACACCCGCGAGGCCGAAGCCTCCCGTCTGGCCCATGAAGAGGCCCGCCGCCCGTTCGTCCTGACGCAGGGACCGCTCGTGCGCGCCACGCTTTTGACGCTGGACGAGCGCACGCACGTGCTGGTGCTCGTCATGCACCACGCCGTGTCGGACGGCACGTCCATGGCCGTGCTGGTGCGCGAATTGTCCGCCCTCTACGCGGCGCTGCTCGAAGGCGGTCCGTCGCCGCTGCGCGCGCTGAAGGCGGCTTACTCTGACTACGCGGAGTGGCAGCGGGAGTCGCTGGACGGAGCCACGCTGGCTTCTCACCTGGACTACTGGCGGCAGCAGCTCTCAGGCGCGCCCCGCTTGCTGGAGCTGGCGACAGACCGGCCGCGTCCCGCCGAGCGTGGAACACAGGGCGCCCGGGTGCCGGTGGTGCTCGACTCACGGCTCGCCGAAGCGGTGCGCACGCTGGCCATCAGTGAGGGCGTCACCCCCTTCATGGTCCTGCTCGCGGCCTTCCAGGCGGTGCTCGCGCGCCGCTCGGGGCAGGACGACGTCAGCGTGGGCACGGCCATCGCGGGCCGTGAGCGCGCCGAGTTGCAGGGCCTGGTGGGCTTCTTCGTCAACACGCTGGTGATGCGCACGCGGCTGTCCGGCGCGCCCACCTTCCGTGAGCTGCTGGCCCGGGTGCGCGCGACGGCGATGGGTGCGTACGCGCACCAGGACGTGCCCTTCGAGAAGCTGGTGGAAGCGCTCCAGCCCACGCGCGAGCGCGGGCACACGCCCCTCTTCCAGGTGATGTTCATCCACCAGGGCGCGCAGGTGGGCGCCCCCGTGCTGCCGGGCCTCCAGTCGCGCTTGCTGGACGTGCATTCGGGCACGGCGATGTTCGACCTGACGCTCTCGCTCTCCGAATCCGCGAGGGGCTTCGAGGGCTGGCTGGAGTACGCCACCGACCTCTTCGACGCGGACACCGTGGCCCGCATCGCAGGCCACCTGCGCGTGCTGATGGAGGCCGCCGTCGCGGACCCTTCGCGCCAGGTGGATGAGCTGCCGTGGCTCAGCGCCGATGAGTCGGAGCATCTGCTCGCGCTGTCGCGTGGACCCGATATCGAGTTCCCCTCGGATGCCACCCTCTCCTCGCGCTTCGCGGCGCAGGTGGCTCGCACGCCGGATGCCGTGGCGCTCGTCGCAGGGGATGGCCGGCTGACGTACCGGGAGCTGCGTGCTCGGGCCCGGGCCGTGGCGCACACGCTGAGGCAGCGTGGCGTGGGGCCGGAGTCGGTGGTGGGCTTGTGCGTGGACCGCTCGGTGGAGCTGGCGGTGGGGATGCTCGGCATCCTGGAGGCGGGGGCGGCCTACCTGCCGTTGGATCCGGCGTACCCGGCGCAGCGGCTCGCGGCGATGTGGGAGGACTCGGGGGCGAAGGTCCTCGTGGGGCCTCGTCGCCTGGAGGATGTCATCGCGGTGCCGGCCGAGCGCCGGCTCTTCCTCGATGACGTGGCCCCTTCGGTGGGAGCGGACTTCGTGCGGTCTGCGGGTGACGCGCGGACGCTCGCGTACGTGCTCTACACGTCGGGTTCGACGGGGCGGCCCAAGGGCGTGGGCGTGCCGCACCGGACGGTGATGAACTTCTTCCGCGCGATGGATGCGCACGTCTCGCCGTGCCCGGGCACGTGGCTGGCGATGACGAGCATCTCCTTCGACATCTCCGTGCTGGAGCTGCTCTGGGCGTGGACGCGCGGCTTCCAGGTGGTGCTCGCGCCCACGGGCCTGGAGCCCGCGGCGTTCGCGGACCTGCTGGAGCGCCACGCCGTCACCCACTTCCAGTGCACGCCGTCGTACGCGCGGGCGCTCGTGGAGGAGCCCCGGGCGCTGCATGCGCTGGGCGGACTGCGCCAGATGCTCGTGGGCGGCGAAGCGCTTCCGGGGAGCCTTGCCTCGAAGCTGCGCGTGCATGTCCCTGCCCTGCTCAACATGTACGGTCCCACCGAGACGACGGTGTGGTCGTCCATGCATCGCGTGGAGACGGACACGGCCGGCACGATGTCGCTGGGGCGGCCGCTCGCGAACACCGGGCTGCACGTCCTGGATGCCCTGCTGAGGCCGGTGCCGGTCGGTGTCCCCGGTGAGCTGTTCATCGGGGGGGAAGGCGTGGTGCGCGGCTACCTGGGCCGGCCAGACCTGACGGCCGAGCGCTTCGTGCCGGACGCGCTTCGCGAAGCGCCGGGCACGCGGATGTACCGCACGGGCGACCGGGTGCGCTGGCTCGCGGACGGGACGTTGGAGTTCCTGGGCCGCATCGACCACCAGGTGAAGCTGCGCGGCTTCCGAATCGAACCGGGCGAAATCGAAGCCGCGCTCCGCACGCACCCCGAGGTCCGCGAGGCCGTGGTCGACGTGCGCGAACAGCGACTCGTGGCCTACGTCGTCCCTGTCTTCGGGGATGCCGGCGTTCTGCGTGAGCACCTGCGCTCCCGTCTCCCTGCGTACATGGTGCCCTCGGCCTTCGTCGGCCTGGACGCCCTGCCCCTCACACCCAACGGCAAGGTGGACCGCGGCGCCCTGCCCGCCCCCGCGGCC